>NZ_JAKDKW010000101.1 GCF_030453185.1 Yaniella sp.
ATGGCAGTTGAGCAGTACCGCCGGGTCAACCCAGAATGGGAAGGCCGCTTCTACGGTGTCCAGCTCCCCTACCACGTCCAAGCTGATGCCGATGATGCCAAAGCGGCTATGGAGTTCATCGGACCAGATCGGGACATCACTTTCCAGATAGGATCAACCACCGATGCCCTCTCAGGTGCGTTCAACGACGCGCTCGGTGAGTACCCAAGCGATTACAATCTCGGAAACGTCAAAGCACGCATGCGGATGATCGCCCAGTATGCCGTTGCTGGCCAATACAATGCGCTCGTGGTCGGCAGTGATCAGGCCGCAGAATCTCTCACCGGTTTCTTCACAAAATTCGGTGACGGGTCAGCCGACATCATGCCGCTGTCTGGACTGACCAAAACCCAGGTGCGCGATATGGGTACCCGGCTTGGCGCAGATTCAAGACTCGTAGATAAGGTCCCCACCGCTGACCTCCTCACCGAGAACCCAGGCCGTACCGACGAGGACGAACTAGGCGTTTCTTATGGTGACATCGACGCTTTCCTCGAAGGCAAGAATATTGATGATGATGCGACTGCCAAACTTGAAAACACCTACCAGCGGTCAAAACACAAACGTCGTATGCCGGTGACGCCTTTCGATACCTGGTGGCACTAGAGGCTCAAGGTGTGCTCGGCCCAACTTCTCACCACCGAATGCCTAACATGTCTGCGCTGCGTCGCCAGTGCTCACGCACCAGATCAGGGTCGCATGCTTGCTTGTGCGTCCGGCGAATCCGTTTTGTCGAGCCGTAGTATCGACCCGACAACCAATCTGCATTCGGCTGCCCTTCGATAAAATGGCGCAACCGTGCGCCACCTTGTTCGGCAGAGGTCAGGAATACCTTCAAAGCCGTCCGATACACGTATTGCAGCCGGCTGTTGGTATCCGAGGCGAAGTTCGTTGCGATAAATCCGGGGTGAAACGCAACGGTGGATATGCCTTGAGCATGGAATCGCTCGTGCAGCCCCCCGGTGAAGAGTATGTTGGCCAATTTGGCGTTGCCGTAGGCGGTGTTCGGATTGAATTCCCGCCAGTTATTCAGGTCGTCGAGCTTCACCTTGCCATACAGTCGCGCAGCAATGCTGGCAGTGTTAATCACTGCTGCACGACTGTCTATCAACTTGTCTATCAGGAGATTCGTCAGCAGTACCGGAGCCAGATGGTTGACCTGGAAGGTCTTTTCAAACCCGTCGGGGGTTAACGTAGGGCCAGAAAACATACCGCCGGCATTATTTGCTAACACATCAATCCGGTCATATTTCTCCGTCAACGCTGTCGCCAGCTGGCGCACTTCGTCGAGCCTCGTGAAATCAGCCAGGTAGTAGTCGGCCCCGAATGGTTCGGCAACGGCACGTGTTTTTTCCGGCGAGCGCCCGACGAATACTACCGTTGCGCCGGCGGTGGCGAGCTGTCGGCCTGCTGCAGCGCCGATACCATCACTGGCTCCGGTGATGACAATGGTGGGTGGTGTTGCGTCGCTCAAGAGTGACCTCGTTTCGATTAACCGGTGAGATGCTCATGGTGTCATTGTTGAGCCGAGCCACCAGTAACATCCCAGGTCGCCCAGTGTCAGTTCTGCTTAAGGCGACTGGTCTTCTAACACAGCATGGGCGGCCCAGGCGCCGGACATACCGTGAACTCCCGCACCGGGCGGGGTCGCGGCAGAACAAATGTATAAGCCGGGTACACCCATCCGGTACGGTTCAAGCGTAAGGCCACCACGCAGCAGGGACTGCATGCCCGTCATCGAACCTCCGGCAATGTCACCGCCAATCAGGTTGGGGTTCCACTGCTCTAATGCAGCGGGGTCCCAAACTTTTTTGTCGAGCACGTTGGCGCCAAAACCGGGAGCAAAGCGTTCAAGCTGGGCCTGGATGGCATCGGCAACATAGTCTTGGTCGGATGCCGCAGGTCGATACCCGTTAGGCACGTGCGTGTAGGTCCACAGAACGTGTTTGCCCTCGGGAGCCCGCGATGGATCAGCGACCTGCGGCTGAGCAACCATGACAAACGGTCGATCAGGAATCCGACCGGCATTGACCTGAGCTTCAGCCAGGCGAATCTCAGCGGCACGCCCACCCACGTGCACGGTGGTGGCTTTACCGACGCGATCATCAGCCCACTTCACCGGACCGTTGAGTAGCCAGTCGACCTTATATACACCGGGTCCGTAGCGCCACCGTTGAAGCCGCTGCACCGTGGCTTCGGGTAGGTCGCGCAGTTGTTTGCCACGCATGACTAAGGCTTGGGACGGGGTCACATCCAGCATCGTGGCTCGAGCAGCCGGCAGCTCGTCGAGATCAGTGACCTCGTGGCCGGTATGGATCTCTCCTCCGTGTTCGGTAATGACCTTTACCAGGGCGTTGACCAGTGAACCGGTCCCACCTTTGACAACCGGCCAACCGCGAGTCATTCCTAACGCAGAGAACAGGACACCGAAAGTCGAAGTAAAGGGATGTCCGAGGGGCGTATTCGCGTGTGCAGCCGAGCCGGTGAATAATGCTCGAGCAGGTTCATCACGAAATGCAGTGCGGACAAACCATGTGGAGGGTGGAGAAGACAACATCCCAAACTGCGCCATCTTGACCGGATGGCCGGGGAAACGCAGCAGGGGCCGCAGAATCTGTTCAAGATAATCATCGATGGAGTTAACGATCCCCCGGTGAATCAGCCGCCAGGCGATCTGATCGGTCCCTAGGCTCCGCGCAGTCTTGCGAACGTCCCGATGCAGAATTGCGGCAGGGCGATCATCAAAAGGGTGCGCCATCGGATACTCGGAATGCAGCCATTCCAGCCCGTAGTCTTCTAAGCCCAAGTGTCGGAAAATCGGTGAGGCCACACCAAACGGGTGCGCTGCTGCACCCAGGTCGACGATCGAACCGTCACCAAACACATCAGCGGAAGCTGCAGCACCACCGACTGTGTCATTGCGTTCAAAGATCCGGACTTGCCAACCCGCACGGGCTAGGATTGCTGCCGCGGTGAGTCCATTCGGTCCGGAGCCCACAATATTGACGTGTGGCCTCGCCGTGACAGACATGTTGCACCCCAGACGTTACCCGGTGTTCAGTGAGAAGTTTCCTAACCCTCCAATGTAGCTTATCGACGGCCTCCCGGGCATATGCGCTCAAGCATTTCGGACGAGACTCACCGTCAAGGGATACGAAATACGCACTTCTCAGGGGATGCACAATCATCGGTCGAATGACCGTCCGCTTGTGAGCGTTCGATCCTAAATTTTGGTCATCTACCTCGGCGGCTCTACCAAGTATCGCGACCGTGTCATTCGCGCTCTAAACCGATGGCGTGAACCGTTCCCCACACGTCTCGTCAATAGTGGTAACTTCATCTCCGCAAGCACCCTTACAGCATGGCGCCTCTTTCCGATGTCTTTTGATAGTCCTCTGAATAGCCCGGTTGAGTCAGCCACAGTTATTCGGTCCAGACCAAGATGAGGCCTTTAACGGTGTGAGAAGTCTTCTGAGGTTCTCGAAACCTCCGCGCCCGAGGAGCCTCCCAACCGCATTCAAAGGGACCCATGAAGCGGCGCAATGCTTGAGAACTTCCATGAACTGCGAGTACGATGTGGCTGTCATTCGGCACTGTATTTTAGAGGAGAGCTCATGTCGCAAGAGTCGAATTTTTCCGATGAGGATATTGCACACGAACCGTCTGTGGAATCCCCAGCAGAGGCCCCCTCAGGACCACCTCCTCCGGTTTCCACATCAGCAGTCTCCGAACCGGAAGCCGCCGGAACCTCGTCGACTTCGACACCACCACCTCCAGCTGAGACCCTCTCAGCGGAGGTGTCCGATTCGACGGCGCCTAGCGTTGACGCCGATGACTCTGCTGAATCACTAGCGTCCGCTCCAACCGATTATTCCCCTCGTGAGGCTTCATTCGCTCCGGCTCCTTTGCCACAGTCTCAAGCTCCGCAGTACCAAAATCAGCAACCACAGATTCAACAGCAGGGTCCATATGTGCAGGTGCAAGCGCGTAACCCGCTTCTTTACGCTGTGGTTGATTTCCTGATTACTGGCCTAGGTCTTATGGTGCAGGGCCGTGTAGGCCTTGGGATTCTGTTCCTTGGGACAAATATCGTAGTGAGCTTTCTTCTCTTCATCCCCGTTCTCGGATGGATTCTCTTTTTCCTAGTCATGCTTCCGGTTTGGATTATTAGTATGGCTATGGCGTTTAGTACTGCAAAGAATTGGAATCGCCAGCACGGCATTATCAGCTGACATTTCAACGTTAACCATTTCGATAGCTGGAGCAGAGAACCCACACTTGGTTCTCTGCTCCATTTATTTCTGGGCAAGTAAAGAAAACGGTCTACACGATGAGTCGGCCAAAAGAACGCAGTCGCTGAGCTCGTCCGACATTTTCGAAGCTCCGCACCCCATCAGTGCCCATCAATCATTTAACGTTCACCGCCTTGTCCCTAGGTTGCGAGGTGGACAGCGCGCGCACTGAATCCAGAAGTGTTCTCGTATAATGGTGTTCTGGCGCACTGAAGACCCGCTCGGCGTCTCCGTACTCCACTGCTTGACCATCTTTCATGACCAGGATCTGATCACTCATATGGTGGATGACCCCTAAATCGTGAGAGATAAATAGAAATGCGGTGTTCAGGGTCTGCCGGAGGTCAGTCAAAAGGTCGAACACTTGTGCCTGCACCGAGACGTCCAATGCAGACACTGCTTCGTCAAGTACCACGACCTTTGGTTCTGGTGCCAGCGCCCGGGCTATAGATAGTCGCTGGCGTTGACCACCAGATAATTGCAGTGGATGTTTCGCCAAGTGCTCCTCGTCTAAGCCCACGATGTGCGCCCAGTATGCTGCCTGTTCTTGCAAAAAACGTTGGTGCGCTTGTCGAGTCCTATTCGAGGAAAAAATGCCTGGTTTTGAGCTCTGACCCAGCGCATCAATGAGGATGCGTTCTGCGGTCCAGCGCGGGTCGAAAGAGCTCAGCGGATCCTGATATACCGCGGTGACTTGCCGACGCCGTGCTCGACGACTTTTATCATTGAGTTCGCTCCACGGCTGGCCATCGAGCAAAACGCTACCGCTATCCGGGGTAATGAAACCCAGTGCGATGGAGGCGGTTGTCGATTTACCCGATCCTGACTCACCAACGATGCCCAGGGTTTGACCTGGGTGCAAGTCAAAAGAGACGTCTTCGACGGCGGTTCGGTGACGGCCATCTGGGCCCCGGTAGCTTTTAGTAAGTCCGCGAGCGCTCAGCACCGGCTGTTCAGATGACGCGGTATCAACAATGGTTTCTGACTGCTGTTGGGCTGCCTTCCTGGTGCGCGCTTCGGCTCGTTGACGGCTTTGACTTGTGAGGTATTCGCCTCTCGTGTGGCCGGATGGCAAGGCATCCAACAGCTGTCGAGTGTATGCATGCTGCGGATTAGTGAGGATTTGTTCCGCGTTGCCAGATTCCACGATGTAGCCGCCCTGCATGACCAGGACTCGGTCGGCTAGTCGAGATACCACGGAAAAGTCGTGGCTAATGAGCAAGATAGCCGTGCCGTTGCGTTGGCGTTCTGCCAGCACGTCGAGGACTTCGGCCTGGACGGTCACGTCCAAAGCCGTGGTAGGTTCATCCGCCACAACCAAGGGCGGATGGTTTGCAATTGCCGATGCAATGAGAGCTCGTTGTCGTAGCCCACCGGACAGCTGATCCGACCGTTGTTGTGTACGCAATCGCGGCTCCGGAATACCAACCTCGGCAAGGAGTGCTTCGACTGTTTCCTGTAGTCCGGCCCTGGAAGCGCCGTGAGCTCGCAGTGACTCACCAATTTCGGCACCGACAGTGCGCAGCGGATCCAGTGACACCAGCGCGTCTTGGAGAATGAAGCCGACATCTTTACCGCGTATGTTTTTCCATTGTCGGTCGACCAGCTCAGCGATTTCATGTCCAAGTACCCGGGCGGTGTTGGCTTCTATATGGGCGTTGTCTCCGGTGAGTCCGATGAGCGTGCGCGCGGTTACCGATTTGCCTGAGCCGGATTCGCCGATGACGGCCACGCATTCCCCCGGATGAATGCTCAGATCAAGGTCATGCACTACGTGCGTGCGAGTACCGTGTGCATCGGTAAACCACACGTTGAGTTTTTCCAACTCGGCCAGCGGTGCGGCATCGCTACTGCCCGGATCAGGCTCGAGCTGGGTCGTGATACCAGCAGATTGAAGATAGTGCGTAGTGTTGGACGCATCCAGAGCGTCGGAGATGTCGAGTTTAGGCAGCGAAGCGGTGTTCGTGTTCATGTTCGGGGTCCTTCCAAAGTGGTTTCGATGTAGCGGCCCAGTGCGGTTGCCGTCAGGGCGGTAGCCACAACAGCCACGCCCGGAATGATTTGCAACCACCAGGCTTCGGTAATGTACGGACGTCCAGCTTCCAGTAATGCACCCCATTCCGGCGAAGGCGGTGCGACGCCGAATCCGAGGAAGGCTAGGCCTGATGCCCAAACGATGGATTGGCCGATCCCCAGGGTCAGCACCGCTAGCAGTGGGCGGAGCGCATTGGGTAGGACATGTTGTGCCAGGATCTTGCCCGGGTGGTGGCCCAGCGCTCGGGCCGCCTGCACGTATCCTGAATGCCGCACAGCCAGGACTTGGCCACGTACCATCCGGGCGTAGCCCGGAGCGATGCCTATCCCCACGGCTAAGACCAGCGTTTGAACGCTGGGGCCGTAGACGGCGATGAAGACCATAGCCAGCAGCAAGATAGGAAACGCGAAGAGAACTTCGATGGTCCGACCGATAATGGCATCGGCCCAGCGTCCGCCCAGTGCGGCCCAAGAGCCTAGGATGATGGCGAGTCCGACACCGATGGCGGTGGCACTGAAACCGGTCAGCAA
>NZ_JAKDKW010000036.1 GCF_030453185.1 Yaniella sp.
AGTCCGATCACGGCAACACTAGAGATGTTCGACATTCACTATCCTTCACACGGCACGTTTTGATACCTTCTTGCTTTTGGTACCAATAAGGATTCAAAGTTATCCAGCAACCAAGTATAAGTCAAAAGTTCGACTTCTTAGGTTCATTGAACCTAATGGCTGCATATTCCTTAACTAAAATCTAAGATTTCCCGGTACAACCGATCATATTTCTCAGCGTTTGCTTCCCACGTTCGCTCAGTCAATACCCACTGGCGCCCAGCTTGCCCCATCGCTGCGGCTTGGGCCGGATTGTCTAGTAATCCGTTAATCGCATCCGCCCAAGCACCTGTGTCTTCAGCCGGCACCAATAAGCCAGTCTTATCGTGATTTACGAGTTCCGACAGAGCTGGCAGATCTGATGCGATAACCGGCTTGGCGCTGGCTGAAGACTCGACAGACTTCATGGGGGTAACCATCCGCGTGACCTTGGTGGAAAGCCTCGGCACAACAAAAATATCCAGGGCCTGGTGGTACAGGTGAGATTGCTCTCGATCAACACGGCCCGGCGTGATTAATCGGTCGGCTATACCCAGTTTTCTCGCAGTGGCAATGATGTTGGGTAATGCTGTGCCGTCACCAACAATTAGTAACCGGAGCTTGGGACGCTCCGGCATCAGCAATGCTGCGGCTTCTACAACAGTCTCGAGACCTTCGTAGGGCACCAAGGAACTAATCGTTCCGACGTACTCCAGGTCAGGATCTAGACCGAGAGCAATTCGAGCATCTCGGGTCTCCCCCGGTTCTGCTAGGAATTGTCCGCCCACTGCGTTTGGAGACAGCACAATGTCGTGTTCGTTTGCACCGAAGTCGACCAGATTGTGCTTCATTTGCTCACCCAGGGTGACGAGTCCATCCGCAGCCAGAGTGGCTTCTTGCTCACGGGCCTGGAACAGCTGGTAGTAGTCGGTCTCGACAGCATCATCTCCTCGGGCTGAAGCCCAGGTGTCTGCCAGCTGTCCGCGCACTTCATAGACCCACGGGATGCCTACTGCGTTTGCTACTGCTTCAACGACAATCGCATTGGTCCAGTGGGTGGTCGTATGCAGCATGGCTGGACGGCGCTCTACAACATATTCCAACAGCATGTCAGCGTTTTGTTGGATACGGTCGCCAAAGTGCAGTGCTAGTTGTGACGGTAGAAGTCGCTGATACCCGATACCTTCGACCTCATCGCGAGAATCTGCTAGGAGTGCTCCGGTAGTGATCGGCCACCCGATACGGGTCACAGCAGAGACGTCCCAGCCTTTATCGCGCAGGGCCACCATGATCGAATGTGAGCGCTGCGCATAGCCAGATGGCGTGTGGGGCAACGAGTTAGTTAAGACGTGCAGCACACGGTTCTTGACAGGTTGGTATGCAGCAACGGGCTCAAGCTGCGGCTTAGCACCTTGGAAGCTTTCTAGCTCAGAGGACCAGCGCTCGACGGTTTTGCGTTCACGCTTTGCGGTCTTCATCAGTTCGACGGCCTGAACCAAGCTGCCGCAGGTCCATGCGGTCCAAGCGCGTGCTGATTGCAAACCTTTGGCATTTGGTCTGACACGGTCGAGTAACCACTCCGCGGTTTCTAAATCCCCCAGTGCAATAAAGACGCGGGCGTAATCTACGATTTTCCGATCAGCGCCACGCTGCCCGAGGAGTTCTTTGGCTTGGTCGATCAATTCATCGTTGCGACCTGAAACGGCTTTGCCGACCGCCGATACCGTATCCAGTGGTCCACCGCGAACTTTGGACGCCGCGCTAGCAATGGGCTCACGCAGGTGTTGCGGCAGCCGACGAAGTACCAGGAGACCAAAGAGCGCACGGTTGTTCTTGAGATGCTCAAGCGCAGCCGTGGTAGAGATCGAAGCAGCAGTTGTGGAGCGTTGCAGCAATCCCGTGGTTTTTTGTGCTGGGACATTTCGTTTCAAGACTGAATCCAGTTTCTCGATTTGTGCTGCATCGGATGCGTGGGCCGTAACCCAGGCACGAGCAGTTTCCTGTGTCGGGGTTGATTGTGGGTTCGCAGCTAAGCCTAACCACGTTTCGGCCAGGGCATGCGCATCATCGGGAACAAGGGCGTGCTCGCCAGCTTGACCTAATATGGCGGCTGCTTCACCACAGACAATCCCTGTGATGTGTTTCCCATAGGACAATAGTTCATATGTCTTGGAGGGAACTGTGTGGGCAAAACTTGCCCAGTCCGAGCGCAGTGTCACCATGCAGGTATCAGCCCATTGATAATGCTGCAGTGTTGCTTCCCCAAACGAAGCGGGCAGCATGGTCACCGGTTGACCTGCTTGTGTGTTGAGGGTCTCAAGATTGGCTTTCTGGGTCCCCTCCCCCACGAACCGAACCGAAATGTTCGGATTTTGTTGCCGGGCGATCTTTGCCGCTTCAATAACGAGTTCTAATTGCTGGGATTCACCGTGATTGCCCAGATAGAGGACATGCAGTTCCCCAGCTGCTCGTGCGCGTGCTTCAATCGGCGGCATCTGTTCAATAGCACGACTGTTGGAGATCACTTCGATTGGGGGCATGTTGCGCTGTTCAAGTGTTTCTGCGAAACCCTTGGTCACAGTAATGAGCTGATCTGCAGAGCGTTGAATGCGCGTGACCACGTCGGCAACAAGCGTGCCGAAGAGTTTGCCACCGCTTTCAGATTCAAAAATCAGATCTGGCCAAGCATCGCGCATTTCTACGACATAGGGCACCCCTTTGATCCAGGCGATCACTCGACCGGCAACCAGATTCGGTAATGCCGGCACGGTTGCCACGACCACATCAACGTCTTGGGTCAGAGCCAGGGGCACCGAGGTTGCTGCGTGCACGACAGCTTTGGCCAACCGGCCTGCCCGACTGTCCGGTAGCGAACTCACGTGAGGCGTCCGGCGAACCGTTACGTGAGGCTCGGGTTTTTGAGCTTCGTCTACATAGCGTGGGTCTGCCGGTGGGGTGAGGACTTTTACATTCCATCCGGCGTCGTAGAGGCCGAATAAGAATTTTTTCCACCGTCGTTGAGGCGCAGTGGATTCAGGAGAATATGAATGGGTAATGAGCAGGAGGCGGCGGGTCACTGTGGTGCGTCAACTCCTGGTTCTTCGGTGACATTTTCGCCAGTTTCATCGGTAGCGCCATCAGCCTGCTCTTCCTGGCGCTTTTCGAGCTCTTTGACGTACTCATCCATCGAACCGTTTTCCATGGCACTTCGCATATTTTCCAGTTCTTCTTCATCCGGCCAGACGACGGAGGCGCCACCCTGGGTGGTACCGGTACCAGCGTTTGGAATGGTGAAACTGGTGATGCCCGAAGCTCGCATCTTACTCATCGACATACCGTAGTTCACCAGTGTTTGAGCATCGAGGGATTCATCGACGGTCAGGTAGGGCGTAAATGCGCTGACCATATCGGATATTTTCGAGGGGTTGGTCAGTGTCGAAGAATCCAACACCTGGGTTGCGATGCCGGTTAAGAATTTTTGTTGGTTTTTTACACGTTGGTAGTCGCCGTCCGTGAAAGCTTTGCGTTCGCGAACGAACCGCAGCGCATCGGTGCCTTCTAACCGGATCGTGCCTTCTGGATAGTACGACGGATTGGCCTGTCCTGCGGAGAACGCCATATCATTTTCAATCTCTACCCCGCCCAGAGCAGTGGTCAGATCGCTAAAGCCGTCAAAGTCGACAATCACCATGTGATCAATGTCGGCGCCGGTCAGGCCTTCGACGGTCTGGATGGTCAGTGGATAACCGCCGTGGGATTGGGCCGAGTTTACTTTCGACATCCCAACTTCAGGAATCTCAACCCACAGGTCCCGCATGATGGACATGACATACATCTCATCGCGCGTTTCTGGAATATGTACCAACATCATGGTGTCAGACCGTTGGTCTTCTTGTGCTTCTCCGTCGCGAGCGTCAGAACCCAGCACCAAGATGTTCATTTCGCCATCTTCAAACGCCTCAGTGGTGTGATCAATACCGGTTTGTACTGTCTCGCGGTTCGTATCGAATTCTTCAGCCAGTTGTGTCGAGAAACTGGATGCTGCTGCAACACCAGCGGCTGTTACCAATGCCGTCGAGGCAAGGATCGACCAAGCTGCCCCGCGGCGTGGCGGGCGAACACGGCCGGCACGCTTTGGCGTTGGCGGTTTGCGCATCTGTAGGCTGCTTCTTTCTGTTTGGGCACACAGTTAGGCACGAGTATAGACGTTTTTACCAGCGTGCACGTCGAGGCACAGGCTGGCACCTCGGACAATAGTACGACGACCGGTTCATGAACTTGCGACGTGTGATCAGGCTCTCGACGCCTGACTCGAGGCACCGGTAGCAGGCCTCACCTGCTCGACCATAGACATTCAATGACCTGTCGAAGTAGCCGGATTCGCCGTTGACGTTTACGTATAACGCGTCAAAGGACGTCCCACCCTGGGCCAACGCTAATGTCATGACCTGTTCAGCAGCTTGGTAGACCCTGGAGACTTCCTTACGTGTCAGCGTCTCCGTCGGACGAGCATAGTGCAGCTGGACGAGATACAACGCTTCGTCAGCGTAGATATTGCCGATGCCCGAAGACAATGACTGGTCAAGCAGGGCTCGTTTCAGCCCGGCGGATTTCTCCACGACGCGGCCAACGCACATCTTAGAGTACGAGTTCCGACTTGAATGGGGCTGGGGCTCGGTTGAAGGGAGAGTTCGTCAGCCGGGTCGGTGTCTGCGGTGTCGCCGGATCCGCCTGGCCTGATGCATGCGCCGCCCAGCCTTCATGCCTCAGACAAAGGTGTGGGCTAAGGACCGTCGTCGGTGGCCATGCGTAGCGTCGAGAACACCACAGGAGGCAGGACTCGCCACGCGCGTGCCACAGATCGAGACCGCGCTTTGGCAGCACGGACCCGAGCAGCGGCCAATGTCAGAGGGCACTGGTATAAATGGGATATGGCTTACTACTCGTCAGGTCGGAAACCACGCAGAAAGAAGCGGCCCAGCGTCGGCGACTTCCCTGTCGCTAATGCAACCGAGCGGGAGCGGCATGCCTCGCACCGGACTCAGCGCGTCAGGATCCGCGGGCTCGTGCTGGATCTGCCCGGCACTAACGGCCCGGTCGAGGTCTGCGTCAATCACCAGGCCGACTGGGAGCTGATCTACAAGAACCCCGCCATCCGCGTGAAGTGCATAGTCGAGTCGTGTGACACCCTGCTCATGGCCAAGCGGATGAGCCGGAGTGAGTTGCGCTTCCTCGCGGTCCGTTCCGGAGGCTGCTCCCACAACCTGGTCGAGATGCGCGTGGAGCGAGGCGAGGTCGAGCAGGACCCGTCCAAGCTCGTCGGGGGCGGCGGGCCAGAAGGCGACGAACACTTGTGGATGAAGGGCCGACTGTTCAAGATTGCGCAGACCCTGGGTGCCGCGGCAGTGGTCGAGCACTCGCTCACGCGCGCGGACGTCTTCCTACCGGAGCACAACCTCGTCCTGGAGTACCAGCGATGGAATACCGATTTCCTCCGGCGAACGGCACAGCGCTCGTCAAAAGGGGCCGCACGCACGATATGGATGTTCCCCTGGCAGCCACCTAACGCACCGCGGACCCGCGCGCTCAAAGCGTTCAACAAGGAAGTCTTCGAAAATGGCGGCATCTACGTAGCCGTGCGGAACGAGGACGACCGCCGCGAGTTGCAGAAGCCGTGGGAAGACGCCTCGCAGGAGCGCACCGCCCGCCTCTACGCGAGTGGGTCGATCGCGGCGTTCGACCCCGACCGCGGAACACTGATCCGCGGAGAACGTTCACTGGCAACGGTCCTCGCGCAGATCATCAACGGCGACCGAGTGCTAGCCCACGCCGTCGTCCTGACGAAGAGCAACGGCCGTGAGGCACGGGCGCGGGTCTGGGCACTGCGCGACGACCTCGCCAGCGCTGAAGCAGCGCAGGCGGAACGACGACGCGCCGCGTTGCCGACCGCCGGTAAGGCCCCGGACCCGGGGCAACAACTGGAGCCGCCGACGCCGCCGGAAATCCAGCCGGAGGATGGGGCGACCACAGACGAGCACAGCCTGCCGCTACCCGACGACGCGCCCGCCTCTGAAGCATCGTCCGAGTTCGCCCCCAGCCCGCCCGTGGCAGCACCGACCGATCACTGCCCTGCCGCCGCAGAAGCTGCTCGGGAGGCCCCCTCCGTGAATAGCGCTGGCCTGACGGCCCGACCGTCGAAGTACAAGCAGGCGTCACGCGGATCATGGTGGAAGGCGATCGCCGACTGGTTCCGCCGCATGTGACGGACAGGCCAGACAGCATCCTCGGCATGAGACGAGACTGGGAGAAGCAATTGGCGCGCGACCACTTCATACCGGCGGCGCTCCTGTGGAGGTTCTCCAGCGACCAGGAGCAACCCAACCGAAGCCGGCGTCTGACAGTGATGCGGCCTGGATCTCCTCAGCCGCACCAGGCCCGAGCCGAAACGATCGGCTTCGCCCACGATCTCTACGACGTCGACTTCGAGACCTCCTTCAGCCAGCACGGCGTGCGCTTCGTCGACGCCCTGTGGGACGAGTACGAGCCCCGGCTCCCCACGGCGCTGGAGATGCTGGCTGAGGACAGATGCGACCTGGACCACTGAATCAACGTCCTCGTGCCGTTCGTCGGGTCGCTGCTTGTCCGCGACAGGTGGTACGGCGAGCGGCTCGCGCATGCGCATCGTCGCGACAATCCAGAGCATTGGTTCAAAGGCCTCGAAGACGTCGTCTTCAGCGGCGCAAACATGAACTTGAACCGCATCGCTGGGCGCAACCGCTTCATGGGCCGGCTACTCGTCTCCGACTGGGTGGTGAGCGAAACGACCCATGATCTATGCACCGCAGACCTCGGGTACGCGCATCTGGTGGACCAAGTCGAACACGAAGGGAGTCTGCAGGAGCGGGTCGGCGTGGCGGTGCCGACATCGAAACGGTCGCTACTCGTCGTCAGGCCTCCGAGCAGGCCGTCGGTTCGATCGATCCGACCATACTTGCGAAGCGTTCAATTGACGAGGTGCAACAGCTCCAGGAGTACTGGCCCTACCGTACGGGAACCGCGGAACTAGCAGGCATCTGGGGCCCATTGAGACAAGCGGTCAGAGGTCTTTCTCCGTCGGTGCTCGCGACCATGCCGCTGCAACCCATGGCAGGGCTCACCGACCGATTCCGTGACGAAGTCGCTACGGTAGACCTGACCGGCCCTAAGCAGGCCCGCCTGCTCCAGGACGTCATCCCCATGGACGCCTGCGGTTTCCTGTTCGAGTGGTAGAAGCTGCACCAGTGGGTTGGCCGGATCTGCCGGCTGTCCTCAGTCGCGGCCTACCAGCGCGGGACGCGCGATATGGGCGGACAATGTAGGCAGAGAAACGAGCCCCAACTCATGAACCGCTCGCACGGATCACGCGCCCGCGAGAGCGCAGATCGAGCCCTGCTCTACGTCGACGATCCAGGCTCTCCGGGTCGTCGTCTTCGCATGGCGTCCCGTTCACGGAGATGATCCATCAAGACCTTGCGAATCGCCGTTGCCTGCTCGTCCGTCAATGGCGGCGCAGCGTCCCGGATTCTCCGGACATGTTGCTCGTGTGCGGTCCATTCGAACGCATCATTCAGGTCTGAGACTCGGATCAAGGTCTTGATGACCGGAGGTCCGTCGCGGCCGCTCACCTTCTCCTTGTGCGTTCTCCTTGCGCGCGGGAGAACCCCCTGCCTGATACGTCGCCAGATGGTCTGGGTGCTGCAGCGGTGGCGTTCCGCCGCGGCGACGACGTCGAGCAGTTCTTCCTCGGGCATCGTGTCTCCTCCAGATCTTCTGAGCATCCAGAGATGGACTGAATCGCTACCATGTCCCCGAACGTGAAGGACTGGTGCCAAACAGGGTCATTAGCTTCGTCAGCCGGTTCGCTGAGAGAATCCGTCGAGGAACAAGCCGACAGCATGCCGGTATGCGCCTTCGGGGTCGTTAGCCTTGTCGGTTGCTTCGCCCAGGGTGCGTGAGACGCGTCCGGCGGTCGGGAACCTGGCCTGGTCGCCGATGGCTGCCGGAGGCGAACGTCAGCGCCTCAAACTCGCCGCCGAACTCGGCACCCGCGGCCGCACGATCGTCCTGGACGAGCCCACTACGGGACTGCACATCGCCGACATCTCCCGGCTCATCGGACTGCTCGACCAAGTCATCGAGGATGGCTCGACACTCGTCGTCATCGAGCACAACCTCGACATCGTCGCCGCCGCCGACTGGATCATCGACATCGGACCCGAAGCCGGACACGATGGCGGTCGCGTCGTCTACGAAGGAACTCCTGAGCAGATGGTCGCAGCGAGCGAGACCCACACCGCCAAGTACCTACGCCGACACGTCTCAGGCTGACGGATTGCTTTCCTGCTGGGCAAGATCAGCATGCGGATGTCGATCACATCCGTGACGTCCTTCCCGATGCGAGGTTGCGGCGAGTCCCGGGGCAAGATACGATAGTCCCATCATGACCGGTTCCGCCTACTTCGGTAGGTCCAGGGCCGGTCCTCATTTTTCTCGGGTGGTGTACTTGGACAACGGGGTCAAGGAGTTCAAGTCCTACGACGAGCAGATCGATCTGCTATCTGAGCGCGGGATGGACGTCGGGGATCGCGACACCGCCCGGACCACGCTGCAACGCGTCAACTACTACCGTCTGAGCGGGTACTGGTATCCGTTCCGGAAGCAGTCCAAGACGGGGCGCGAGGACGACTTTTACCCCGGGACCCGTCTCAGCGACGTCATCGCGCTCTACGACTTCGACGCCAGGCTGCGCACTGCGACCTTCTCCGTCCTGACTCCCATCGAACTGGCGGTCCGGGCGCTGCTCGGTCACGAGCTTGGGCGCGTCGACCCCTGCGCGCATCTGGATCCCGGAATGCTCGGTCCGACGGCACGCCGTGGTGACGCCTACAGCAACTGGCTCACGGGATACAAGTTCGAGCTGGAGCAGTCACGCGAGGACTTCGTCGAACACCATCACGCGAAGTACGGCGGGGTCCTGCCGGTCTGGGCGGCGGTCGAGCTGCTCGGCTGGGGCGGCCTGACGCGACTGTACGGCTTCGCACCGCGCGGCGTCCAAGATGCAGTCGCTGACGTGTGCGGGCTGAGCGCACCGCAGCTGACGAGCTGGCTCAAGGCTTTGAACATCGTCCGCAATATCTGCGCGCACCATGGCCGGCTGTTCAACCGCGTCCATGCGCTCTCACCGAAGCTGCCGCCGGTGGGCCGGCAACCGGACCTTGACGCGGTCGCCACCGACTGGTCTCGGACCTTCGGCCAGCTGACGATGATCCAGTTCCTCCTGGACCGGCTCCAGGTGGGGCGGCCGACGTTCTTGCCGGTCGTGCTCAAGACATTCCCGTCCGTGCGGGCGGTTCCGATCACGCACATGGGTGCATCGAACGACTGGTCCAGCGCGAGCCCGCTCTGGAATCGCTAAGTCGCTATTCGACCTCTCGGGCGCGTCCCATCGTCGATCACGTTGGGGCATGCCGTGCGACCGCCGGTATGACAGGACCTGCGCTGAAATCTGCGCAGCCTGAGCGAAGGGTTAGTGCATCAGGATGCAACTCCCAGGCTAGCCATCTTCGGGGCGCACCGGGGGTGCACCGGGCCGGCGTAGTGCCTCGGCGAGAGGCGGGAGGTAGGTCTTGACGACGTCGCGGACGACGGCGGCGTCGACCCCGAAGTACTGGTGGACGAGGATGTTCCGAAAGCCGCGGATCTGCGGCCAGACGATTTCAGGGTCTGCGCCGGTGATGTCCGTCGGCAGGTGGTTCGCCGCCTCGCCGATCGGCGTCGCGACTCATAGCGCGACCGCCTCCTCGAGAGCTGACCGCGAGATTGGCCGCTTGAGCAGCTGTACCGGGAACACGTCGATGTCGTCGCGACCAAAGAGTGCCCGGGTCTCCTCGATGAGCCCGGATGCACGCATCAGCAGGTTCCCGTCCGCGGGATCTATCTCGACGAGAATGTCGATGTCGCTACGCTCGCGTGCGGTGCCGCGTGCGACCGACCCGAACAGCCTCGGGCTCGTCGCCGCGTACTTGGCCAGAAGTGCCTGGAACTCGTCGCGGCGGGCGTCGAGGCGGGGTCCGTCACGCCTCCAGGATACCGCCTCGACGCCTGCGACCACCTGCCACTTCGAGCCCTCCGCAAGCAGGTCCCAGACTGCCCCGAGAACCCGCATCTATTCCCCACATTCAGCCACAGCTCGTAGGAGTTGACGACAGCCATTGCAAGTCTGACCAGGCACGAGTCACGCTCACCACCGGCCCTTACGCGGCCTGGGTTGGCAGACCGTGCAGCGGTAGGAGGAGCGACCCATGAACTTCTCGCGGACGATGACGCCGGGGCCGCGGCGCGCCTCGAGCTCACCGGCCGATCGCTGAGCCGCGCACCGGGAGCATTCTTCGCCCGCCTGTCCATAGGCCTGCAGGGATCGTTCGAAGTAGCCGGATTCGCCGTTGACGTTTACGTATAACGCATCAAAGGACGTCCCACCCTGGGCTAACGCTAATGTCATGACCTGTTCAGCAGCTTTGTAGACCCTGGAGACTTCCTTACGTGTCAGCGTCTCTGTCGGACGAGCATAGTGCAGTTCGGCGAGATACAACGCTTCGTCGGCGTAGATATTGCCGATGCCCGAGGACAAGGACTGATCAAGCAGGGCTCGTTTCAGACTCGATTTACGCTTGCGCAGTTTGAGAAAGATCACTTCGGTGTCAAAGTGTTCATCCAGTGGATCGCGACCGATATGCATCACCGTGCTGGGAATGAGTTCGCCTGGTTGATCCTGTGTGGGCAGCAAGCTGTCCAGATACAACCCGCCAAAGATGCGCTGGTCAACAAACCGGAGCTCTTGGATGCTCTCGCCTGTGGTGTAGGTGATGCGGATCTTTAGGTGCTTCTGATCGGGAATATCGGGTTGTGAAATGAGCAGCTGCCCCGACATTCCCAGGTGGACCACCACGGCGTTGTAGCCTTCATCGATTGGGATCCACAGATATTTACCGCGACGCTGTCCGACCGCCAAACGCTGGCCGGTGAGTCGAGCTATGAAGTCTTCTGGGCCGCCAACATGACGGCGCAGGCTCCGTGGGTCTAGTACTTCAACCGCGATAATTTGCGCGTTGGTGGCCCATTGTTCGATGCCGCGTCGTACAACTTCAACTTCAGGTAGTTCAGGCATGGGTACGGTTTTCGATGTCGCTGAGACTGTGCCAGGCGGCGAGTCGTTCAGCGTCCTTTTTCGTTTTCGCTTCAGCGGTGGCATACGTGATGCCGCCAACGACCAGAGTGGCCGTGAAGGTTCGGTCGTGATCCGGTCCGGTGCCTGCAATCTGGTATTCGATGGATCCCATATTGTGTTTGTCCACGGCAATTTGGACCAGGGTTTTCCAGTCTTTGCCGGCACCCATGATGTGTTCATCCTCGAGCAACGGGATGACATGTTTTTCCACAATGATCCAGGCGTCGTCATATCCGCCATGCAGATAGGTTGCCCCGATGAGGGCTTCGAATGTATCTGCCAGAATGGAGTCTTTATTACCACCGTGGGTGCGAATCTCGCCTTCACCTAAAAAGATGTGTGGGCCGATGTCGGCCCGGCGTGCGACGTGGGCTAAGGCAACCGTGGAGACGATCGAGGCGCGCTTTTTTGCTAGCTCGCTCTCTGCTTCGTCCGGGTAGGTTTTGTAGAGGTAGTCGGTGACCAGTACACCCAGTACTGCGTCGCCAAGGAACTCTAACCGTTCGTTTGTGGGCAATCCGTCGTGTTCGAATGCATAGGAGCGGTGTGTTAACGCAAGTCGAAGCATCTCGGTATCAAATGTGACTCCGAGATGCTTCGACAAGTGTTCTATTGTGTCCTCAGCGGCCCACGAGTATTGGGGCGTGGATTTTGCTGAGCGGGCCACTTTAGATGTCTGCGACTTTACGGCCTTTGTATTCCATGAAGAGTGGAGTGCCGGCCGAGTCGGATACAACGTGGGCCTGGTGTGGCAGACGGTAGTCTACTTTGCCGTTTTCTACGACTTTGACCAGTGTTGGAGCGCTGGCCTTCCACTGGGCCCGACGTGAACGGGTGTTGGAACGGGACATTTTCCGCTTTGGTACAGCCACGGTTATCTCTTTTCTAGTTGCTTACGAGTTATCGGATGAAGTTTCTTCGGTTTCATCACCGGAAACAAAGTTCGCCAATGCAGCCCACCGGGGGTCCAACTGTTCGTGATAGTGATCCGGGCCTGCTTCTTCGAGGCGGACACCGCACTGATCACAGAGACCTTCACAGTCTGGTGAACACGTGGGTTGGAACGGTAACGAGGATACCAGGGCATCACGCATTATTGGTTCAACATTGACAAAGCCATGTTCCACCATGTGCTGTTCGTCCTCATCAACCATGGGGTCGAACTCAAATTGGAACAATTCTTGAATGTCGATGGTGACGGCTTGGCTAATGGGATCTAAGCACCGCGAGCACTGCCCTGTGAGCGTGCCGTCAACGGTGCCGGATACCAAGATGCCTTCGTGGACTGAATCGAGTCGGACATCCACCTGCATTGCTGAACCTTTTTCGACTCCGAGGAGCGGAACCGCGAGCTCAGCAGGGGCCGGCCAAGTCACCTGAAGTTCTTCAGATGCGCCTGGTGTATCGATCAGCTCAGTGACCGCTACGACCCATGGTTTCTTTTCATCAGGAAGTGTTACTCCTGATTGAATGCTGTTTTCTGACATGAGCTCCACCTCCTGTTTTGCTCATATAAAGAGTCTATTGCTTTGCCGGTACATACCGGGTGAATGAATATTTAGTCTCACTAAAATTCAGTCAAGGCCAGCACACCACTCTAATGGATACAATGCCAAACACAAAATCGATCGGACATCCTAAAATGGGTCACCGTGCTGCAGTAGTTTCTGCTGTGGCATGGTGGCCCAGAATATAGACTGGGCGGCTGGCTACGATGCCGGCCCCCAACTGGACAACAAGGAGAATCCCCAGCGTGACCAGTGGGGCGGTCCAACTGCCAGTAGCAGAATAGAGTGCCCCCATACCTAGCGGACCTAGGCCGGCTACGAGGTACCCATACCCTTGGGCCATCGTAGAGAGTTGGCCAGTATGCTCGGTGTCTGGTGAGCGCCAGACGATATAGCTCAGTGACAGACTGATACATGCGCCTTGGCCCAGGCCCAGCAGGGTCATCCAGAGGTATGGGCTTGCCATCGGACTCATACCAATTCCGAGAAACGCCACTGCGATCAGTGCAGTCGCGAACACTACAGGCAGCCACGTCGTCGTCATTTTCTGAGCTATTGTCGGCATGAACAAAGACGTCAGGACGCCAGGAAATGCCGAGTAGGCCAGCATCCAACCGGCAGTCGCTGCGCTCATTCCAGCGTCTTGGAACATCGTCGGGACCCAGGTCAGGGCAACATAGTAACTCAGGCTTTGAAGACCCATGAATGTGGTGACACCAAGTGCGATTGGGTCGGTCAGCAACGAGAGCATAGTGGGTTGGCCACTATTCGATGGCGCCTTGGCACCATGGTTGCTGACTTTATGTCGACGTGCCGAGCGTCGCAGCTGAGGGATCCAGATGACAGCAGCCAGTATTGCCGGGATGGCCCAGACGACTAAACCTGCACGCCAGTCGTCACCAACGTGGGGCAAGAGCGGAACGGTGAGTCCCGAAGCAGCAGCCGCTCCGGCAAAGAGGGCCGTCGAGTACAGCCCCATCATGAGGCCCGCGCGGTGGGGAAAGTCTTTTTTGATTGCTGCTGGCATGGCCACGTTACCGATCGCAATGGCTGCGCCCACAAGGAGCGTGCCAAGAAATAATGACGTCAGACTGGCGTGGAAGCGCAACAGGATTCCGGTGGCCAAGACAAGCATGGTCACCCCCAGCAAGCGGTGCATCCCCAAGCGCCGCATCAACATCGGCGTGAAAAACGCAAACACCCCAAAGGCAAAGACGGGGATGGTGGTCAGCAAACTCGCCGTGGCTGCAGACAGACCCAGGGACGCCTGAATATCACCTAATACGGGTCCGATAGCGGCGACGCCGATACGCAGGTTCAGGCCGATCAGAATCAGCCCAGTGGCCAGCAGCACCATGCTCCACTTTCCGCGTGGTGCTTCGATCGGTATGCCGAGTTCGGTGGAACCAGATGATTGTGTGGTGGGGACAGGGTACTCGGCGAACGTTACATGCTCATCAGCGTGCACGGATGAACTCCTCAACGGGTTGGGAAAATAAAGCGACCTTCACTACTTCAGCTTCAATTGTCCTGTCGTGCAACTGCTAAAGTGACTGCTTATGCCTGAAAGTCGCCTCGATTCACTTGTGCCGGAGCAAATTCATGCCCTAGGTCACGATTTCGTCACCCCTGCTCACACCCATCCGCAAGGTCACCTGGTGTACCCGGCTACCGGGGTGCTGTCGATGGTTACCGATGCAGGTTCCTGGATTGCGCCGCCCAACCGCACCGTGTGGATTCCAGCTGGCTTCTCACACCAGCATCGTGCCCACGGAATGACCGATATGCGTATCATGTTCATTCCGAAATACCTGGCACACTTGCTGCCCGCCCATCCAGTTGTACTCGTGGTGTCGCCACTTGCGCGTCAGGCTGCGCTGACACTTACTGGCGACGACTCGCGAGTTACGGCCGCGCGGAACCGCCTACGGCGAGTTCTCATCGATGATCTTGCGGCAGCCGCTGAGCAACCCTTACATCTGCCAGAACCACACGATGAGCGACTGCAGGCTGTGACACACTTGGTTCAACACAACATGGCAGAGCCGGTTACCCTCGGAGCGCTCGGTAAGAAGATTGGTGCCAGCGAACGCACGCTGAGCCGACTGTTTCACCGCGAAACCGGCATGAGCTTTCGTCAGTGGCGAGCACAGTTGCGGGTGCACCACGCCATGCTATTACTGGCCGAAGGTCGCTCAGTTACTGACACGTCGATAGCCTGCGGGTGGGCCAACCCTAGTGCCTTTATTGATGCGTTTACTGATCTGGTCGGTATGACTCCTGGAAGCTACAGTCGCTCCCTCCAGAGTGCCAGGCCAGCAGAACACTAATTCAGCGCAGCCCGAATCGTTGTGCAACGGCATAGGGAATGAAATCCGTAATATCGCCTTTGAATCCGACGATTTCTTTGACGAGCGTTGAGGAGACGTGCTGGTAGCGAGAGTCTGCGGGCAAGAAGACGGTTTCCACACTGGACAGATGGCGGTTGAACGTTGCCATAGGCATTTCGTAGTTCAGATCCGTAGAGTTGCGAATCCCTTTGACCATGGCTTGTGCGCCCTGTTCCCGCGCGAAGTCTGCAATGAGCCCGGTTCCCAACGGCATCACGATGACACCTTGGATTGATTTGAGCGTTTCAGAAATCATATCCATGCGCTCTTGCAGACTGAAACGATAGTTTTTCGCCGGATTATTGGATACCGCGACGATCACTTCGTCAAAGAGTGAGGCGGCTCGAATAATAATTTCGATGTGGCCGTTGTGGACAGGGTCAAATGATCCGGGGCATACTGCACGTTGCATAGTCGTCAATGTATCGGATATTGCACCGGGCTGCTATGTTCAGACAGCGTGGCTGCAGGAATCGTTAGTATCCGTTTCGTCGCACGAAATAGACCATCGCCTCACCATATCTGCGCGCATCGACCACATAGACGTCGTCGGGCCAGATCGGCTCAGCTGATTTATAGGCGGTTTCCAACACGAACAGCCCGTCATCCATGAGGACGTGGAATGCCTGGGCGATCATGGCCAACAGTTCGTCTTCGTCGATGTCGTAGGGCGGATCGGCTATCACCAGATCCCAACTGGATGGCTCGGTCGACCCGAGGAAGCGCTGTACGGGTAACTGTTTGATGGTCACGACGTCACGGTTCAGCGCCTCATTGATGATCTGTGCGTTGTGCTCGGCAATCTGGGCGGGTTTGCGTGCGGCTTCCACGCCGGTCACGCTGGCTGCCCCGCGCGAAGCTGCTTCGACCGCAAGGCCCCCTGAACCGGTGTAGAGGTCCAGTACGGCGTTGTTGTCCAACCAGTCGCGTGACTGAAGCCAGGAAAAGATTGCTTCTTTTGCTCGTTCAGTTGTTGGCCGCGTGGACGAGCCGGGCACAGCTTTCAGCGGCAGTCCCCCGGCTTGGCCGGCAACGATTTTCGACATAGGTTAGGTCTTCTCTAGATAGTCTGATGAATCTTCATGGTCAGTCTCCCAGGCTTTGACCGCTGCAACCAACTGCGGATAGGCGCTCAACTGCTCGTCAGCTGCAAGCGCTTCGTCTAACCAGGTGGCAGCTTTGCTGATGAGTTCTGCGTGCTGAATGACTTTGAGGACTTTGAGCTGGGATCCATAACCGTGCTGGGCGGCGCCGAGTACATCTCCCTCACCGCGCTGTTCGACATCCGCCTTGGCGATCTCAAAACCATCCTCGGTGTCTTCAATAACCGATAGTCGATCCAGTGATGGGTGGTCATCTGGCAGCCTGGTGGCCAGAAAGCACTGCGCTGCGGCTTCGCCACGTCCTACGCGGCCGCGGAGCTGGTGCAGTGTGGAAAGTCCGAAGTATTCGGGATCTAGGATGGCCATCACGGTGGCGTTTGGTACGTCCACGCCGACTTCAATAATGGTTGTGGCCACGATGATATCGATCTCGCCGTCCACGAACTGGCTCATGATCTCATCTTGGGTTTGTTGATCTTGGCGTCCGTGCAGGCTGGCTACTCTGGCGTTGGAGAACATCGGCATACCGTCAAGTGTCTCGGTGATCTCCAGGACGTTGGCCGCATGGGCATCCGATGAGGGATCATCGGCGTCTTGTGTTGTAGACATATCGGAGGGATCAATCTTTGGGCACACGACAAATGCTTGGTGGCCGGCCGCAATTTCTTCGGCGATGATCTCCCAAACACGGTTGATGATGCGCGGTCCGTGGGCAATGCGTGCCAGATGCGTGGTGACGGGTTGACGTCCGGAGGGCAGACCGGTCAGCACGGTGACATCGAGATCACCGAAGACCGTCATGGCTACCGAACGTGGAATCGGGGTGGCGGTCATGACCAGCATGTGCACCCCGGGGTTGGCCTGACGTAGTGCCTCGCGCTGGTCTACACCAAAGCGATGCTGCTCATCGATCACGACCAGCCCCAGGTCGGCGAAGTGGACGTTGTCGGAAAATATCGCATGGGTGGCGATAATGATGCCGGCTTGTCCGGTGGTAATTTTCAGGAGGGCTTCTTGTTTTTGCCCGGAGGTCATCGACCCGGTCAACAAGACCACTTCGGTAGCGGGCCCCTGCCACGAGGTGAGCTGCCCGGACGTTGCCAGTTGGCCCAGCGTATTGGTGATGGACCGGTGGTGTTGGCCGGCCAGGACTTCGGTGGGTGCAACCATAACGGCCTGAGCTCCGGCGTCCACGACCTGTGCCATGGCTCGCAGCGCCACTAAGGTTTTGCCCGAGCCCACTTCACCCTGTAGCAGGCGTGACATCGGCTGGATGGCATCGAGTTCGGCGGCGATTTCTGTACCGGCTTGTTGTTGGCCTTCGGTGAGTTCGAAGGGCAGTTGTGCATCCAGGTGTGCCAAAACGCCGTCGTCCGTTCGCGGATACGCGGTGGACGGGATGGTCGTGCGGTTTCGTTGGCGTCGTCGTGCCAACAGCGTTTGGAGGATCAGGGCTTCTTGTGCGGCGAAGCGTCGTCGTGCCGCATATGCCTGGCTGACCTCTGCGGGCCGGTGAATGTGTTCATAGGCGTCGGAGAGTGCCGGCAGGCTCTGCGACAGGGTCTCCAGGAACTCTTGGGGCACAGGGTCTGAGATGGCCGACCAGTTGATGGCTTCGAGCACCGTGTCGATGGCCGAGCGGATGGTCCAAGTGGGCAGTTTTGCCTTGGCCGGGTACACGGGCATCGGCGCCAGATCGGCTTCGGTGGGATCATATTCGTCATCTAATACCGTGAAGTCCGGATTCGTTAGGGTCAACTCGCCACGGTAGGTGGAGGTTTTGCCGTGGAACATGGCCAGGGTGCCGGGCGTCAGTTGTTGTTCGGCGGCCCAGCCATTGAAGAACGCCATGGACAACATGCCGGGCAGGCCGGCGTCGGAGGCTTCATCTGAGACCGTAACGTCGACGAGAAATCCGCGGCGCGACCGCATCTGGCGTTTGGTGGCCGATATGACCCTGGCGATGACCGTGACTTGTTCACCCAGCGGTAGCTGGGTGATGGGGGTCAGTTCACCGCGTTCAATGTAGCGGCGTGGGAAGTAGTTCAGCGCGTGCCCCGTGGTGGTGAGCCCGAGCTGTTTGGCCAGTTTCTCGGCGGTTTTTTCACCGAGAAGGGGCCCGAGTGGTTGGTTGAACGGATCCACTAGTTGAGTTCTTCTGTGATGGCTTCCGCGCTGGGGCTGCAGGCTGGTTCTTCGGAGTTGTTGATGTGCAGCGGTGTGATGGCAAGGTTTTCGGTCTCACCCAGGGGCCGAATGAGCTTCATGGCGTCGTCGGGTTCGGTCACGTGGACGTGAACGCGCCAGCGGATGGTGCCATTGTCATCTTCGATGGTGTTGATCGGGCTCATGATGACGGAGTTGCCGACTTCGTTCAGCCCGATGCGCAGTGTGGCGGCATCCAGCGGGGTGAGCTGCAGCGAGCACATGACTTCGTAGGCTTCGGCGACTTCCATGTCTTGGTGAACGTGTGGGTGAGCAACGTGGAAGCCGTGAATGGATTCTAAGATTTCTGGGTCCAGCGATTCACCATAGATGGTGGCTCGCAGGGCATCGAATACCAGCAGCAGGCCGGTTGCGCCGGCGTCCACGACTTTGGCTCGGGTGAGTTCAGCGAGCTGGTTCTCGGTTTCGCCTACGGCCATCCACGCGGTTTCGACGATGCGCGAGGACATCTCCCCCAGGGTCTTGCGAGAGTTTTGCGCATCCTGCGGAAGTTCTGTGATCGAGGCTCGGTAGTTGCTGGCGGTGGCGGCGGCGGTATCCAAGATGGTGAGCATAGTGCCTTCTTGGGGATCCGACAGTGCGGCCCAGGCGGCGGCACTGGCGCGTTGCAACCCGCTGGAAAGCAACGGCGCTGTGAGACGTGGTGCTTCTGCAAGTGGTTCGGCCAGGGCATTGAGCATCACGGCGACCAGTGTGCCGGAGTTTCCTTGAGCATGATCCAGTGCGGCACTGGCGGCAACATTGAGGGCTGCGCCAACACAGGCGTCTTCGTCCACATTTTCGAGTGCGCGGGTTGCTGCGGCGACCGTGTGATACAGGTTTGACCCGGTATCGCCATCAGGGACGGGAAAGATGTTGATGGCGTTGAGCCGATCAGAGTTATTCCCGAGTGCTGACTCGGCAAGCTTTAACCAATTGAAGATAAGCTTGGCCGACCCGTGGTCCATTGGAGCACCGGTGTGAGAGGGGTGTTGCTTCACTTCAGTCATGTTGCATCATTTCATTCCGCCCGCAAAGGGCCTATATCACATGCCACCATAGTATCGCCTGGCGACCGTGTCACGTTTGGCGCGCGCTGTAGGGGCGATGAGTTGTTGTCGACGCCCGCCACGGGCGAACAGTGACAAGGGCTGTCAGCCAAGTGCTTTAGGCTAGCAGTATGGCTAAAAGATCGCACGTTCTTCGTGGTGCTGCAGTTGCTGTTGTGAGTGGGTTGACGTTGACCGCGTGTACCTCGCTGGTAGCAGATATCGAAGTGGCCCCCAATGCCACCGACCCGTTGTGTGCCCAGGCTATGGTGGCGATGCCAGAGGAGATTGCCGGGCATGAACGTCGTCGTACCGATTCCCAGTCGACTGCCGCATGGGGTGAGCCTGCTGCGGCGGTCTTCCGCTGTGGTGTGCAGAGTCCAGGGCCAACCACCGATGAGTGTGTCAGTGCCAATGGTGTGGACTGGGTGGCTCGTGAGGAAGGTACGAACTGGCGGATCACCACGTATGGTCGTGAACCGGCCATGGAAGTGCTCTTTGATGGTGAGCGTGTCTCGTCGTCATCGGTGATGGTGGATGTTGGCAATGCTGCGGCGCGGATTCCGTCCGATGGTGGATGTACGGATCCGTCCGATACCGAGGTGGTCCCGGGTGAGGCCGACCTTGAGGAGATTCCCGAGGGTGCTGCCCCGCAGGAGGAAGCAACACCTGGCTCGTAGCTAACGTTGCTGAGCTAGCTGCAACAGCGAATCGATAAGGTCCGGATATTCTACATCGGTACGCTGCCACATTTGTGGGTACATGGAGATCGGCGTGAACCCGGGCATCGTATTAATCTCGTTGATGACCAGTTCGTCGTCGTAAGTGTAGAAGAAATCCACCCTTGACAGGCCGGCGCCGTCCACCGCTTCAAAGGCGCGTACGGCTTGGTCTCGCACCAACTGTGTGACGTCTTCGGGCAGATCTGCCGGACACGACAGTTCAGCACTGTCTGCTGATTGGTATTTGGATTCGAAGTCGTAGAACTGAAACTCGACGTTGTCCTCGCCGGTGACGACGATCTCGCCCGGATAGGATGCTTTGGCTCGGGCGCCGTTGAAACTATCCAGCACACCGCATTCAATTTCGCGGCCCAGAATGCCTTCTTCGATCACAACCTTGGTGTCAAATTCGCGAGCATGCTCGATGGCTTCTTCCAGCTGAGACAGCATGGTGATGCGTTTGATACCCAGCGATGATCCGCCGCGGGCGGGTTTCACGAACAATGGAAGATCCAGTTGGGCGACTCGGCTCAGGGCAGCATCACGGTTGTGCTGCCAGTCGGCGTCGGTAATGGTGACCCAGGGACCTACCTTCAGCCCAGCGTACTGGAACGCGATTTTCATGAAGTGCTTATCCATGCCAACCGCGGAGGCAAGTACCCCGGCTCCTACGTATGGCACACCTAGTGTTTCAAAGAGTCCTTGGACGGTGCCGTCTTCCCCGTTGGGGCCGTGCAGCAGTGGGAAGGCCACATCGATGGTGGCGATGACGTTGCCGTCAACATCAACGAGCTGGGTGTCCGAGTTGACCTTGCGCAGGGCCACCGGGGACTGGGTTTCGGGTACTTCAGGCAGCGTGTCCGACAGGGCGGTGGTGTGGGTGCTTTCGGCGGGCTGCTGGTTGGTCAGCGTTGCCACCGACCATTCGGTATTTTCTGGCTGGTGGCTGCCGGCTAGCACCCAGTCGCCGCGCTGGTTAATACCCACCGGGATGGGTGTGTACTGGCCGGTGTCGAGTGCGTTGAGCACACCGACTGCGGTAACGATGGACACGGGGTGTTCTGGCGATTGGCCGCCAAACAACACGAGAACAGTTTTGGTCATAGTCGTGCCTCCGGTTTCAGGTCGCGGCCAAGCAGCAGCGAAGCGATGTCATGGATTTCTATGGTGCCGGCCACAATGGCGTTGACGGCTTCGGCAATGGGCATTTCGACGTTGACTGAATGTGCCAGAGTCACTACGGCCGGAACAGACTTCACGCCTTCTGCGGTTTGGCGCATCTGGGAGATAACCTCTTCGGTGGTGTGCCCTTGGCCGTAGAGTTTGCCGGCTGTCCGGTTGCGCGACAGTGGTGAGGCACAGGTGGCCACCAGGTCGCCGAGCCCGGCCAGTCCCGCTAGCGTGTCCGGATTCGCGCCCAGTGCGGTGGCCAACCTGGTGGTTTCGGTCAGCCCGCGGGTAATGATCGAAGCTTTAGAGTTGTCTCCGAAGCCCCGACCATCGGTTAGGCCAACAGCCAAGGCGATGATGTTTTTGACGACTCCCCCGAGTTCTACACCGGGAATGTCTGTGTTGCGGTAGGGCCGGAAGTATTCCGACGCCGTCATTGCCGCGACCCATTCTGCAGTGTTTTCGTGCTCGCAGGCCACGACGGTGGCTGTGGGTTCCTGCCGGGCAATTTCCTTGGCCAGGTTTGGCCCTGAAACCACCACGAACTGTTCGGACGGTAAGTTCAGTTCTTGCGCAAACACCTTGGACATGGTGGCCTGTGTTGATTGTTCCAGCCCTTTGATCAGCGAGACGAGAATGGCCCGTTCCCCGATCGCGTCGGCCACCTGGTGCAGCGTGGTGCGCGCTTGCTGGGCGGGAACAGCAACGACCACGAGTTCGGCACCGCGTACGACTTTGGCTGCATCGTTGGATGCGGTAATGCAGTCGGGCAGCACGATGTCGTCGAGGTATTCGCTGTTGGTGTGGTTGGTGTTGATGTCGTCAACCACTTCGTCACGCCGGGCCCACAGGCGGATGGTGATGTCTTCTTCTCGGAAAGCTGCGGCGTCGGCTAAGACCTTTGCGAAAGTGGTCCCCCACGACCCGGCACCCAGTATGGCCACGGTAACTTGATCGGTGGTCATGGGGACTCCTTAACGGTTTTTCGCCGGATTATATCGTGTCTCTGGAGGGGTTCCCTCGCGCAGTGGTGCCATCAGGTCGGTGATTTCTGACATGACCTGTTCGGTCGCGTCTGTCAGATCTCGTTGCCCCGGCTTCCCCATGGTGCGAAGCCACTCGAGGTCTGACTCGGTACCAACCCGGATTGCTGAGGTACGCCGTGGAAACAGTTTGGGCAATTTGTCGCCTTTAGGCAATGTTTCATGGACCCCCCACTGGCCAACCGGGATCACCGGTGCACCGGTGGTGAGCGCCAGGCGTATCATGCCGAGCCTACCAATCTGAGGCCACATATCTGGGTCTTTTGTGGTCGTGCCTTCGGGATAGATAATAATCACTCCATCTCGGGCAAGCACTTCTTCGGCCATTTTCAATGAGTCAATACTGCGCCCTGCACGGTCCACTGGGATCTGCTTCATGGAGGTAATCAGCTTGCCTACGGCAGGCAATTCGAAGAGTTCCTTTTTTGCCAAAAAGTGCGGTAAGCGTCCCGTTGAATACACCATGTGGCCCATGTACAGCGGATCGAGATCCGAAATATGGTTGACTGCCAAGATCATGCCGGTATCGGGCAGGTTTTCTTGACCCTTCCAGTCGCGGCGCATCATGAGCATATTCGCAGGCCGGACAATTGCAGCCGCGCCAAAGTACATTGCCCGTAGGCCTAATGGGTAGGACACAGTGTATGGGACTCCGGTGTTAGTTTTCGGTGACTTCGATGTCGGCGCCGAGTCCTTCAAGTTTTTCGAAGAACTTCTCATAGCCGCGGTTGATGACTTCGATACCGGTGGCTGAGGAGGTTCCTTCGGCTGCCAGTGCGGCCAGCACGTGGGAAAACCCGCCGCGCAGATCAGGAATGTTGAAGTCTGTGCCCTTCAAGTCGGTTGGACCGGAAATCACAGCCGAGTGTAAGAAGTTACGCTGACCAAAACGGCACGGTACGGAGCCCAAGCATTCGCGATGCAGCTGGATGGAGGCACCCATGCGGACCAAAGCGTCGGTAAAACCAAAGCGGTTCTCATACACGGTTTCGTGGACGATGGAGACACCGTGGGCTTGGCTCAGTGCCACGGCCAGGGGCTGTTGCCAGTCGGTCATGAATCCGGGGTGCACATCGGTTTCCAGTACCAGCGGGTTGAGGTCCTGGCCGCCGCGCCAGAAGCGAATACCGTTGTCATCAACCTCAAATTCGCCACCGATTTTACGGTAGACGTTCAAGAACGCGGTCAGGTCCCGTTGGGTTGCGCCTTCGACAAAAATATCACCGTCGGTTACCAGTGCAGCGGTCGCCCACGAAGCGGTCTCATTGCGGTCGTTGAGGGCTACGTGATTATAGCCACTGAGTTCCGGCACACCTTCGATACGTATGGTGCGGTCGGTTTGCACCGTGATAATCGCACCCATTTTTTGCAGCACGTGGATGAGATCATGGATCTCGGGTTCCACAGCTGCACCTTTGAGCTCGGTGATGCCATCGGCCCTCACCGCGGTGAGTAGCACCTGTTCGGTGGCCCCCACGGAAGGGTAAGGGAGTTCGAGTTTTGCACCGGTTAGCCGGTGTGGGGCGCCGATGTAGGTACCGGTCGGTTCTTTCGAGACTTCAGCACCGAATTGGCGCAGTACGTCTAAGTGGTAGTCAATGGGTCGGTCACCAATTTTGCAGCCGCCCAGGTCTGGGATGAAGGCTCCGCCGACGGCGTGCATGAGGGGTCCACAGAAGAGGATGGGAATGCGTGAGTCACCCGCGAAAGCATCAATTTCGGCGTTATTGGCCGTTTTGACGCCGGATGGATCCATATAAATCTCGCCGGCCTCTTTATCGTGCTCGACGACAACGCCGTGCAGACGCAACAGGCCGGTGACAATCTCAACGTCCCGGATTTCCGGGACGTTGCGAATCACTGACGGCTTCGAGCCCAGCAGGGCAGCTACCATCGCCTTCGGGACCAGATTCTTAGCACCGCGAACGGGCACGGATCCCTTGAGGGGTTTCCCTCCGTGAATGGTCAACACTTTAGACATTGATGTTTCTACCCTCCATACCCCCGCAGCGACGAGGCTTCTCACGCACCAGTCT
>NZ_JAKDKW010000005.1 GCF_030453185.1 Yaniella sp.
AACTGGCTGGATTTCTCTGCTCATCTGGCCTACTTATAGTTGATCACACACACTGTAACGGACATTCCTACCTGACCCGCCCATTCAGCAAGATCACGTACCTCCGTTGCATAAGTGGTCCACGACACCAAATATGATGGAAAATTCCCGAAGAACCTAACGGTGTCGACGACGCGTGAATAATGACCCTCTAGTGACGGATGAATATTGACCCCATATTCGTTCAAGCTAGGAGGCATGATTAGTATGGAAGATTGGGCAGAGATCCGTCGGCTGCATCGAGCCGAGGGCGTTGCTATTAAAGAAATCGTTCGAAGATTAGGGATCAGTCGCAATACGGTGCGCAAGGCGTTAGCCTCGGATGAGCCCCCGAGATACCAACGCAAATCCAAGGGATCGATTGTCGATCCGTTTGTGCCCCAGATTCACAAGTTGTTGGCTGATTCACCCAGGATGCCAGCCACGGTGATTGCCGAGCGGATCGGTTGGCAACGATCGATGACCACGCTCAAAGATAAGGTGCGCGAATTGCGGCCGTTGTACGTGGGGGTGGATCCAGCTGATCGGTTGGTGCATCGACCTGGTGAGGCAGCCCAAATGGACCTATGGTTTCCAGAACCGGTGATCCCTGTGGGGCATGGTCAGTCGCGGATGTTGCCGGTGTTGGTGATGACGTTGACGTTTTCTCGTTGGCTGGCAGCCGTGATGTTACCGTCGCGGCAGTCTGGGGACCTGTTGGCGGGTATGTGGCAGCTGATCTCACAAGTCGGGGCCGTGCCGAAATCACTGGTGTGGGATCGTGAAGCAGCCATTGCCCCCAAGGGCAAACCGTTGCCACCGGTGCAAGGATTTGCTGGCACCGTGGCGACGAAAATGGTCATTGCGCCACGACGGGATCCAGAATTTAAAGGCATGACGGAACGCAATAACCAATATTTTGAGACCTCGTTTTTACCCGGTCGGCGTTTCAGGTCACCTGATGATTTCAATATCCAAATGCGGGATTGGCTGGCCCAGCGTGCCAATCAGCGCAAGATCCGTTCATTGGGTGACCGCCCGACCAACGTGTTGGCAGCGGATCTGACAGCTATGACTGTGTTGCCTCCGCATCCGCCCTCGACGGGTTTCTCGTGGCAGATCCGGCTTGGGCGGGATTATTATGTACGGTTTGATACCAACGACTACAGTGTCGACCCCACGATGATCAGTCGGCTGGTGCAGATCACCGCAACTTTAGACCGGCTCATGGCCGTCTGTGATGGCACCGTCGTGGCTGATCATCCGCGCTGCTGGGCTCGTCAGCAGATCATTACCGATCCTGCCCACGTGACCACAGCCAAAGCGCTTCGGGCTGATTTCAATCGGATCCGCCGGCAACCCACCAGACCTGGCGAGGTGGTCTATCGACCGTTGAGTATCTACGACGAACTCTTCGGCCTCACCTCCACCACAGATGGTAGCGATGATGTTGGCCAGGAGAGCGCATGAACCAGCTGTCACCTGACGAAAACATTAACGCCACCCTGGCGCACCTTGCCAAGGCGCTCAAGACGCCAACCATTGGCCGGGTCTGGCAACAACTCGGCAACACCGCACGTGAACAAGGCTGGTCACACGAACAGTATCTGGCCGCTGTCTTGCAGCGCCAAGTCGCTGACCGTGAAGCCAACGGCACCGCACTGCGGATGAATTCGGCCCGCTTTCCAGCACGCAAGACTCTGGAAGATTTCAACCCCGATTACCAGCCAAGCCTGCGTCGAGACGTCTTAGCTCATCTGGCTACCACCAGTTTTATCCCTACCGCCGATAACGTGATCTTGTTGGGACCGCCCGGAGTCGGCAAAACCCATCTTGCCATCGGGCTAGGCATCAAAGCCTGCCACGCCGGTTACCCAGTACTCTTTGACACCGCAGCCGGCTGGATCACACGGCTTTCCGCCGCCCACGATCAGCATGGTGGCCTCGACAAAGAACTCAGAAGGCTCCGCCGCTACAAGCTGCTCATTATTGATGAACTGGGTTATATTCCATTCGATGCAGACGCTGCGAACTTGTTCTTCCAACTGGTGGCATCAAGATATGAACAAGGCAGTCTGCTGATCACCTCGAACCTGGCCTTCAGCCGCTGGGGCGAGATCTTTGCCGACGATGTCGTAGCCGCAGCCATGATCGACCGACTCGTCCATCACGCTGAGGTCATCTCACTGGACGGGGATTCCTACCGCACCAGAACCAGACGGGAACTCCTCGAAACAAACACCACCAAGAAACTATAACCAGCACAAGGGGGTCAATTTTCAAACGTCTAAAAGGGGTCAATTTTCACGCGTCGTTGACAAACGGCCCTGTTGCCTTGCATATTGGCCATTATCCCGCGTGCTGCCGTCATTAATTTGATGACGTACGTGATCAAATTCGTGACACAATAGCACGCCATACGCGCTCCATCAGACCTCTCGTGACCGTGTTACCTCTAACTCACAAGTGGATGAGCACGCCCGTACCAAAGACACCCTGAGCGGCGATAATGCATCCGATTTCGATCAACATGCCGAGCCCCATGGACCTAAATACAGCAATCGAGGCCTACGAGGCTACCAAGGGGACGCGGTGTCGATAGTATTCCGCGCCGCAGAGCACCGCGGTGAAGCCAATCAAGATCCCCAACAAGAAAAATGATGTCCAGATCGCCGATGGCGGCCAGTAGGGAGCGTATTAGGGATTTGTTGGTGACGCATGCTGCGACCGGAATAGCAGCGAGGCAGTCTAGCCGTGCCCTCCCCGTGTGCGCAGCCAGGCGACCTCTCAAGTGTTTCTTCCGGCTACTCGATGCGATTTTCTTTTGGTCCAGAAAAGCCCTTGGCCGGACAAATGCTGGTCTAAAACACGATTTGGTTACATCAGCCAAGGAAAAACTGAGTGTTCTTTGTTCGGGTAAATTATCCTAACGAGGACAATACTCCGACCACGATAATGATCCCAACCACCAAAATAGGTAACAGAAGCTGACGTAGCCCCGGCTGATCGGTTCTATTATCCTGCGCCGTAGTGAAGCCTGTCGATCGGGCATTATAGTTTGGGGATTCCACTTGGTGAGGATATTCCGATACTACATCGTTGAAGTGCGGATAATTCTGGCTTGAAAGGGAACCACCAGTATTTAAATCGGCATGCTGTCCCTCGTGGGTACTACCGGAATAGTAGTCCCATGCAGTGCCAGAGGTTACGTCGTCGTTGAAACGCGGCTGAGTGGTCTGGCCCTGATACGGCGTTCTGCCTAGGCCATAGGTCTCGGAGTTATTCGGCGGGTTTGGAAGCTTCTGGTTCGTTCTGGATCCGATATCGATCTTCCCGGAAGAATGGTCTCGGCTATTACTCGTTGATTCAGACTGCGCGGTTTGCCCGTCGGCATCTAGGTTGAAATCAATGCTGATGCGGTTGCGTTTCCGTTCCTGCGCGCGGTCTATCTCGTTGCGAGGTTTTGCCCATTGCATTGCTGGACCGATCCGGCGCTTCTCTACCGGTTTTTTATCACGTTGCATTCATTACCTCTAAAGACTTGTATGATGCCATTCTTCAATCTAGCTGGTGCTTAGGCAACCCTCCGCCTCTTGGGTACGGTAGTTAAACACTTGAGGGCCTCGGCCAAAAGGCTGAGGCCCTCAAATACAGAGGATAGGCACTACTGTTTAGTGCTTGTGTTCTCCCTTGGAAAATTCAAAGACCCAACCGGTCACGAAGAACATTCCGAGGAAGATACCGATGATGAAAATCCACCAATCGATAGCGACACCGAGAAATACGACGGCTACCGCAGCGCCGAGGCCGAGTGGCCACCAGCTCCATGGTGCGAAGCGGGTATAGACTCCGGCATATTCTCTAATTTCGCCGTCGTCCTGATCGTCAACACCTGTCTTGTATTCCTTATCCACGAGGCGCAGGTAGTACGCGATCATGAACTGCATAGCGGCCAGAGCAAAGAGGCCGGGAATACCAACCCATTCGGTTCCACGAGTCCACACCGTATAGGCAAGTGCTACAACGACGAAAAAGATTCCTAGAATCGTAAATAGTTTGACGCTAATTTTCATGCTAGACCCCTGCCTTTGTTGTCATCTGTTCGCGACGTTCGAGCGGAATGAGTTCTGGGTGGTGTAGATCCAGAGCTGGGCGTTCCGAACGAATTCTTGGCAGTGCATGGAAGTTGTGACGAGGTGGTGGACAAGAAGTCGCCCACTCGAGTGAGCCACCAAAGCCCCATGGGTCGTCCACGGTTACCTTCTTGCCATAGCGTGAGGTGTAGTAGACATTCCACAAGAATGGGATAATCGCCGCACCGAGCACCATTGAGGAAACTGTGGAGAACTGGTTCATCGCAGTGAAACCGTCTTCAATCATGTAGTCGGCGTAGCGACGTGGCATACCCATGACACCGAGCCAGTGCTGGACCAAGAAGGTTCCGTGGAAACCGAGGAACAGCATCCAGAACTGGATTTTGCCCCAGGTTTCGTTCAGCATCTTTCCGGTGAATTTAGGCCACCAGAAGTAGAACCCGGCGAACATTGCAAAGACTACGGTACCGAATACAACGTAGTGGAAGTGTGCAACAACGAAGTACGTATCAGAGACCTGGAAGTCCAGTGGTGGTGAAGCCAGGATAACACCGGTGAGGCCACCAAACAGGAAGGTCACCATAAATCCGAGGCTCCACAACATTGGAGTCTCGAAGGCAATCGATCCTCGCCACATGGTACCGATCCAGTTGACGAATTTCACACCTGTGGGCACTGCAATGAGCATAGTCATCAGGGAGAAGAACGGCACGAGGACGGACCCGGTGACGTACATGTGGTGAGCCCACACAGTCATGGAGAGTGCTGCGATCGCTGCGGTCGCAAATACGAGCGACTTATAACCAAAGATTGGTTTACGAGAGAAGACCGGGATGATTTCCGAAACAATACCGAAGAACGGCAGAGCGATGATATAAACCTCAGGGTGTCCGAAGAACCAGAACAGGTGCTGCCATAGAATGGCTCCCCCGTTTTCTGGGTCAAAGATATGTCCACCGAAACGACGGTCAAGTCCGAGTCCGAACAATGCCGAAGAAAGCGGGGGGAACGCCATCAGCAGGAGAATACCGGTGATCAGAGTGTTCCAAGTGAAGATCGGCATGCGCCACATGGTCATACCTGGTGCACGCATCGAAATGATGGTCGTGATCAAGTTGACACCACCCAGAATCGTACCGAAGCCCTGAAGGCCAAGGCCGAAGACCCAAAGGTCACCACCGATTCCCGGGGAATATGTTGCGTTAGATAATGGCGCGTATGCGAACCAACCAAATGATGCTGCACCCTGCGGGGTGAGGAATCCTGCAACGGCGATCAATGAGCCGAAGAGGAAGAACCAAAACGCGAGAGCATTCAGACGTGGGAAGGCCACATCAGGTGCCCCGATTTGTAGTGGCATGATCACATTTGCGAAACCAATAAACAATGGTGTAGCAAACACGAGCAGCATCAGTGTGCCGTGCATCGTGAACAATTGGTTGAACTGCTCTTTGGTCTGCAGTACCTGCATACCTGGAGAGAACAGTTCCGCGCGAATCAGCAACGCCATGACGCCGGCGAGGCCGAAGAAAATAAACGTCGTGATCAGGTACATGTACCCGATCGTCTTATGGTCAGTCGAGGTCAACCAGTTGACGATAATACGGCCCTTTGAGACCGGTACTACCTGTGGTCGAACACGCGACTGAGAGTCGTCTTGTGTGTATTCGTAAGTAGTCATGTACTTTTACTCCTCGATCCGTTGTGGATCGCCCAAAGGTACCTCTTGGTCCTGCTGACCATCTGGGTTTTCGTTCGGGTTACGGTTGAGCTCGGAACCCGAGAGTCCTTCTGGAAGCTGACGAATTTCATTCAGGAATTCGTCTTCTTCAACGATTTCTACGTTGAAGAGCATTTCAGAGTGGTATTCACCGCAGAGCTCGGCACATTTCCCTTGGAAGTGTCCGGTCTCCCCCGGGGTGAGGTACATACGGTTTGTCTGTCCTGGAACGATGTCCAGCTTCTGTAAGAATGCTGGTACCCAGAACGAGTGGATGACGTCGCGTGATTTCAGCTGGAATTCAACTGGTACATCGACGGGAAGGTACAGGGTTGGCAGTGTATCTTCTACGCCCTCTTCGCCGGTCAGTTGTCCTTGAATGCCGTACAGGTGACGTTCTTCACTCTGTCCATCTGGGGTGGTGTACTCGTAGTCGAAGTCCCATGCCCACTGCTTACCGTGAACGGTGACAGTCAATGGTGAGTCTTCAACGGGTGTTCCGATTTCACGCTCGACGCGGTCGGCAAAGCCCCACAGTGTGAGCACCAAAATAATTGGAATCACCGTGAACATGGTTTCCATTGGCATATTGTAGGCGAGCTGACGTGGGTAGCCTTTATCGCCTTTGCGACGGCGGTACGCCACGATGACCCACAGCAGCAGAATCCACGTAATCACACCAATAACGAGTGCAGCGACCCAGGTGCCTACCCAAAGATTGGTGAGCAGCTCGTTGTGATTGGTGGTCTCGTTGGACCCGGGATACCAGCCTCGTTTGGCTTGCTCAGAACACGCAGTTAGAACAAGCAATGCCGTGGCGCCAATGACTCCCCCCTTTAGGAGTCTCTTGCCGCGGCTGCCGGCTTGTTTTAGTAGTCTCACAGACGGCCCTTCCTCTTCTTTTTCCAGTGCGAGTGTTTTGCGTGAAGTCTACAGACTGTTCTCATGACGCTCTGAGAATAAGCACAGCAAAACAACTTTGGCTGAACACTAGCTTAGTGCTTTTTTATCCTGAAATGTGGACCATGACAGCAAAACGGCGAGTCAGCATCGTATGTGACGCCAACTCGCCGAGTGCCCAAAAATTTGTATGATCTACGTCTAGTGGAAAGAGTCCCCACAGGCGCATGAACCTGCTGCTTGCGGGTTGTCTATCGTGAAACCAACCTTTGTGATGGAGTCCTCAAAATCAATTGAGGCGCCGGACAAATACGGCACTGACATTTTGTCGATAATGACTTCGACGCCGTCATAACTATTCACAGCGTCACCATCCAAGACGCGTTCGTCGAAATACAGCTGATAAATCAGCCCAGAACACCCACCTGGTTGCACGGCAATCCTTAGACGGAGGTCTGGACGGCCTTCTTGCTCGAGCAAGTCGCGAACTTTTCCGGCGGCCACATCCGACAGTGCGACTTCGTGGGAAGCTAGTCCTTCGGCTGGAGCTGCTTGCGGCAGCTGGTCGGCGATACTATCTGTCTGTGACATCGTTTTCTCCTCAGTACATCTAACACCAGCGGTCAACAGGGTGGACACGCCAGAGGCTATTTCTATTTCACCTGGTAAAGGCCATTCTGGCAAGTACCAGTACCTGTGCTTCAATCGCATGGCGTAATACTGACAAGTCTAACGACTCATTTGGCGAATGTGCCTTGGTATCGGGATCTTCAACACCGGTCAGCAGAATACTTGCGTTGGGGAAGGCGTCCACGAGATCAGCGACGAACGGAATTGACCCGCCCAGCCCGGTCTCGATCGCAGCGGTCCCCCACGCGTCCGATAGCGCGTGCTTCATCATGTCCGTCGCTCGAACATTCGGTTCGACGACAAATGGGCGTCCGACTTCGCCCGGATGCACCTGGACTTCAGCGCCCTGGACGTCCAGGGCGCCGATGTGGCGGCTCACCGCTTGCATCGCCTCGTGTGGATCCATCCCCGGCCCCAGTCGCATCGAAAAGCGGGCCTTCGCGGTAGGCACGATGGCATTGGCGGACTCTGGGATCGGCGTGGCATCGATACCGATGATATTGAGGGCTGCTTTATTCCAGAGCCGGTCTGCAAGATTTCCGGTGCCGGCGAGTTTGAGCCCTTCTACTGCACCGGTTTGATTTCGAAAATCATTCTCGTCATAGGTAACGTCTGCCCACCGTTGTTGTTTCAGCCCTTCAACGGCAACGTCGCCGTCGGCGTCATGCAGGGATGCTATAACCCGAGACAGAACGGTGATGGCATCAAGCATCGGTCCCCCAAACAGTCCCGAGTGCACCGGGTGGTCGGCTACTGTGACCTCTATGACGCCGTCTATCATGCCGCGCAACGAGGTCGTCAGGGCCGGAACATCAACCGACCAATTGGAAGAGTCGGCGACAATGATCGTATCGGCGGCTAATAAGTCTCGGTGATTCTGCAAGAACTGGGCGAAAAATGGTGACCCAATTTCTTCTTCACCCTCAATAAACACGGTCACTCCGAGGCCGTGGTCTGCGCCAAGTAGATCATTGAGCGCCTTGACCGCCGCGTGATGGACAATAATCCCCGCCTTATCATCAGCTGTACCACGGCCATAGAGCCGTCCCTGTCGCTCGGTGGCAACCCAGGGATCGGTGTGCCAAGCGCTCAGATCCCCCACCGGCTGGACATCATGGTGGGCGTATAACAACACCGTTGGCTTGTCACCGGATGCGGGTATACGGCCGATAATGGCTGGACCAGAAGTGTGGTCAGCATCGTCGATTTCTGTCACCTGGTGTAATTCTTGCAGTCCAACATCACTAAAGAGTTCTGCAATAGCGTCGGCAGAAGCGTGTAGTGCGGCCCTGTCATACCCGTCAAAAGCTAGTGACTGATGCGCAACCAGTTCGGCGAGTTGAGATTGGATGGATATGAAGTGCTCGTCAACCCAATCTTTGACCGCGGAAATGAACTCCGAGGAGTATGGATCTGGTTTTTTGCCGGGAAACAGTGAAGCGTTCATGCTCATTAGAGTAGTCGGAGTGACAGCCCTATTTGAAGTCTTAGAATAGAGGCAACAATCATTCGACCATGTTCTAGCAGAAGAGTAGCAATGACCGAAGAAGACCAGGGTATTGGCCAGCAGTCCGAAAGGAAAGGTCGTCCAACGCCAAAGCGACGCGACCAGGAAGCGGCGAATCGGCGTCCGCTTATTTCCGATGACCGGAAGGTTGCCAAACAGCAGCACAAACAGGCTGTTGCCGAAGAACGCGCCCGGATGCGCCGTGCTCTCGATACCGGAGAGGAGAAATATCTACCAGCTCGCGATAAGGGACCCCAGCGTCGGTACGTGCGCGATTACGTGGATGCCCGTTGGGGTGTCGGTGAATGGTTGATTATCGGCGTGCTGGTCTTTTTAGGCCTAAGTTTCGTTCCCGTGCCTGAAATGCAACTCATTTCGACCATAGGCATGTTAACTTTTGTCTTCCTCGTGATTTTCGAAGGCTTCTGGGTTGGTTTCCAGGTCAAGAAGCGCTTGGAAGCAAAATTCGGCGCAATGGAACCGGGCTCACGTTGGTATGCGGCCATGCGAGCCACACAAATGCGTCGGATGAGGCTACCAAAACCACAGGTCAAGCGCGGTCAGTTCCCTGAGTAATGCCCCTCCAGGGCAGCGTTGATACGTCCTGCCCATAGCGGCCCCTCATAGAGGAAGGCGGTGTAGCCCTGCACCAGGGTGGCACCAGCTTCCAACCGATTCAAAACGTCGTCACCGGTGGTCACACCTCCGACCGAAATAATACTGGCATTGGTGAGATGGCGAGCAAGCAGTTCTAAGACGGCGAAAGACCGATCTGCTACTGGTGCTCCGGAGACGCCCCCAGCACCCATGGCATCAATCTCGCTTGGATCGAGGGTCAGTCCCTCACGGGAAATTGTTGTGTTCGTAGCGATGACGGCGTCCAAGCCAAGATCTGTGACCATATCGGCGACCGCAACGACGTCGTCGTCAACAAGATCCGGCGCAATTTTTACGGCTAACGGCACGTGCCGACCGGTCACGGCATCGGCGGTTTTCGACACAGCAGACAACAGCGGCGCAAGCGACTCGATGGCTTGCAATTGTCGTAGGCCCGGAGTGTTAGGGCTAGAAACATTGACCACCAAGTAGTCAGCGTGACGGGCCAAGAGACGGGTGGACACCAGATAGTCTTCTATGGCGTCGTCGAGCTCGACGACCTTGGTTTTGCCAATGTTAACGCCCAAAATAGGGCGGTGCTGGCCGAATCGTCGGGTCAGGATATTGCGTGTTTTGGCCAGTCGAGGTGCAATGGCTGCGGCACCGTGGTTGTTGAATCCCATGCGGTTGATCAGTGCACGGTCCTGCGGGATGCGGAATAAACGCGGCTGTGGGTTGCCTGGCTGCGATTGCCCGGTAATGGTGCCAACTTCAATATGTCCAAAACCCAATTCGGCTAGGGCACTGGTACCGATACCAGCCTTGTCGAATCCTGCTGCCAGGCCAAAGGGCGAGGGAAAGCTCAGCCCCATTGCTTCGGTTCGAAGACGCTCGGCTGGTTTAAACGTTGCGCGCAGAAGTCGTGAGGCCCCAGTTTTGTCGGCAGTCCGGATAGCACCGAACCCAATCTCATGTGCCCGTTCGGCGTCCATATTGGAAAAAACAGCGTCAAAAATTCGAGGATACAGCAATGGCGTCTGGCCCGCGAGGCGTGCAGCGATTAGGTTGGTCATAGGTGGTAGTCAACCATAATCGTGAGCTGTACTCGCAACTATTCACGCGTCTTGTCACATGTTTAGGGGGCCTGAAATGCATTACGGATTACTTGAAGATGCCCCGCCAGACACGTGGGTACCGGACGTACTGCCCGGTTTCTCACGACGTACGCTGTCGCTAGGCCAGGACGCCGAGGGCCCCGTGTCAGCCACCCTGGTACGGTATGATGCGTCAAAAGGGACACCGGTGTTGTATCTTCACGGGTGGTCAGACTATTTCTACAACACTGAGCTCGCCGCTGCCGCGACGCAACGTGGTTATGCTTTCTATGCGCTGGACTTGCGCAAATATGGCAGGTCGCTGCGCCCAAAGCAATCTCCCGGATATATCGATGATCTCGCCCAGTACGACGATGAGATTGGTGCAGCCCTCGCGCTGATCAAGTTGGACCATCCCGGTACTCTCCCGGCGATCATCGCCCATTCGACAGGGGGGCTTGTCGCCGCGCTGTGGGCGGAGAACCATCCCGGACAGATTGGTGGGCTGGTGCTCAATGCGCCCTGGCTGGCTTTACAAGGTAACGAATGGTTGCGCGGGTTTGCCACCACAGTAGCAGCTCCGATTTGGCGGTCCGCCCCCGAACGGAAGTTGATACTTCCCAAATTCGATTTCTTCTACCGTTCGATTTCAGCCAACGAACACGGAGAATGGGTCTTACACCCGCTGTGGCGGCCCAGATATTCATTTGATATTCAAGGCGGGTGGCTAGCAGCAATCTTAGCCGGGCATACTCGAGTACGACAGGGATTACACATTGATGTCCCGGTGTTAACCCTGACGTCGACCAAATCGCATTTCAGCACAAAATACTCCACAAAAATGCAGCACGCTGACTCAGTGTTAGATGTTCAGGCAACAGCTCACCGAGCAGTACAGCTGGGCAACCGTGTGATGGTCCACAAGATCCCCAATGCCCTCCACGATGTGTATGCGTCGCCGGAACCTATACGAAACAAGGCTTTTGACGCCACATTCGCATGGTTGGACTACTTCAACGACTTGTAACCGACTTATCAATTGCTCCGCCATATCGGCGATCCCGCGATGCATAAATCTCGACGGCGTCCCAGAGCGTTTTCCGATTCACATCTGGCCACAGCACATCCAGGAAGACCAGCTCGGCGTAAGCGGATTGCCACAGCAAAAAATTCGATAGGCGCTGCTCACCGGAGGTACGCAGGAACAGATCTACATCTGGCACATCAGGTTGCCGCAAATGCTGCGTCACAGTTTTTTCAGTAATTGCCTTGGGCTTCAATGTGCCGTCTGCGACCTGCTGAGCAATGTCCTGAACGGCGTCGACAATCTCAGCGCGGCCGCCATAATTCACACACATGATTAAATTGGTACGGTCATTATCTTTCGTCAATTCTTCGGCGGTCTGTAATTCCTTGATGACTGATTTCCAGAGTCGCGGAGTACGCCCATTCCAACGCACCCGCACTCCCCAAGCATTGAGTGTGTCTCGTTGTCGACGTAACACATCGCGAGAGAAACCCATCAGAAACGCCACTTCGTCGGGTGAACGCTTCCAATTCTCGGTGGAAAATGCGTAGACGGAAACGTACTTGATGCCCATCTCGACCGCGCCGGCCATGACGTCCAGCAGGGCGAGTTCTCCGGCGCGATGGCCTTCGGTCCTTGGGAGCCCGCGTTGGTTTGCCCATCGCCCATTGCCGTCCATCACAATACCTACGTGTTGTGGAATGAATTTCTGGTCGATGTGGGGCATCACGAAACCATCCGGATGTGGGCCCGGATTTTCGTATGGCATATGTGTGACTCCTGTGGTGTTTAGCCCTGGTCCATCACGGAAAGTGACTGCAGATTCTTTTCTAAATGGTACTGCAAATATTCGGCCACAAAGCTGGTTGCTTGCCGACTGTGTCCCGATTGTGCTTGATCGACTTTCGGCCAGTCTCCCGCGAGCAGGGCTTCCAAGAGCGTTACAACGCCGTCGGTGACATAGGTAGTTTGCGGCGGGGCACAGTCGTTACAGACCACTCCTCCCATGGGTACCGAGAGCCAGTTATGCGTCCCATCGATCCCGCACCGACTACATTCGCTAAATCTTGGCGCCCAGCCAGCGACTGTGAGCGCACGTAATAAATACGAGGTCAACAGCATCATAGGGGCGGCAGCTCGACGCGCAAGTGCGGCGATCGCACCGTGGAGCAATCTATACTGCGTAGCGCCATCTGCTGCGTCGTCATCACGGGTCAGTTGTTCTGCGGTTTCGACCATGGCCGATGCGGCACCGAACGTATCGTAATCGTTGGCTAACATCATGCCGTAGGAGTGAATCGTTTCCGTTTGGGCAATCACGTCCATACCGCGTCGGGGAACTAGCTGTAGTCTGGTGTGCATGAATGGTTCCAGCATGGAACCAAATTTTGACGTTGTCCGGCGAACACCTTTGGCTACCGCACGGATCTGACCGTGATCAGCGCTCAGTACGACAATAATACGGTCGGCTTCGGCCAACTTATAGGTGCGCAGAACAATCCCGTGGGTCCGGTAACTTTGGGCAATATAAGTTCCGGAGCCACGGGATTTCTTACGCGGTGTCTTATTCAGTTGCTTCTTCAACCTCTTCATCACGCAGGTACCGGTTGACGGCGGAGGTAACTGCCTGTAGGGAGGCCGTGGAGGTATTGTAATCCAGCCCAATACCCCACAGGATGCGCTCGCCGATCGCTGCTTCCACGTAGGCTGCAGCCATCGCTTCGCCACCTTCGGTCAAAGCATGTTCAGCATAGTCAAGGACTCGAATGTCGATACCGGCCTGGTTGTACATTGCCACCAGAGCTGAAATCGGGCCGTTTCCAGTAGCCGATCGAGTGATGGTTTCACCTTTGCGGTCCATCTGGACCTCCATGGAAAATTCGCCCTGCTCAGTGGTTGAGGATGTCGACGACACCAGGTGATAATGTCCCCAGCCATCTGCGGGGTTTTCCGTGGGCAGGTATTCATCAGAGAACACGTGCCACAGCATGTCTGAAGTGATCTCTCCACCATGGGTGTCGGTGTGCTCCTTGACGACCGCTGAGAATTCGACCTGGGCACGACGTGGCAGGTCAATCTTGTGATCCGTCTTCAGCATGTAAGCAACGCCACCCTTGCCAGACTGGGAATTGACGCGGATAACCGCTTCATAGCTACGACCGATATCTTCGGGGTCGACCGGCAAATATGGGACGCCCCAATCGAGCTCCTCGGTCGTGACCCCGGCATCGGCGGCGCGGGCACTCATATCGTTGAAGCCTTTGTTGATAGCATCCTGGTGCGAACCAGAGAAAGCGGTGAAGACGAGCTCCCCGGCCCACGCTGAACGCTCATGCACTTGCATCTGCGTGGCGTATTCGTAGACTTCTTGGATTTTGTCCATATCGGAAAAATCGATTTCCGGGTCAACACCTTGCGTGTAGAGGTTCATCCCCAGTGTGATCAGATCAACGTTACCGGTGCGCTCGCCATTGCCGAACAAGCAGCCTTCAATCCGGTCGGCACCGGCCATATAGCCCAGTTCAGCTGCGGCGACGCCGCTTCCTCGGTCGTTATGCGGGTGCAGCGACAGAATGATCGAGTCTCGGTTTTCGAGGTTACGATGCATCCATTCAATCTGGTCGGCATATCGGTTTGGCGTCGACATTTCGACTGTTGCCGGTAGGTTCAGGATCATTTGGCGATCCGTTGAGGCTTCCAAGACATCAGATACCCGGTTGGAAATTTCTGCAGCGAATTCCAGTTCTGTTCCGGTAAAGGATTCCGGTGAGTATTGATAGACAATCTCTGTTCCGGTGAGCTGTTCTTCGTACTTTCGGCACAGCATTGCGCCGCGGGTGGCGATATCGATAATGCCGGACTTTTCTTCACGGAACACGACGCGCCGCTGCAAGACTGAAGTCGAGTTGTAGAGGTGCACAATAGCGCGTGGGGCACCTTCCAGCGCTTCATAGGTGCGTTCGATCAGATGCTCGCGCGACTGGGTCAGTACTTGTATATGTACGTCGTCGGGAATGTGACCTTCTTCGATCAGCTGCCGAACAAAATCGTAGTCGGTCTGTGATGCTGCCGGGAAGCCAACTTCGATCTCCTTGTACCCCATATTTACCAGGAGCTGGAACATCCGCAATTTGCGTGCGGAGTCCATGGGGTTTACAAGTGCTTGGTTGCCGTCTCGAAGATCTACCGCACACCAGCGTGGGGCTTGGGTAATGATGTTATCGGGCCAGGTACGATCCGGCAGATTTACTTCGATTTGTTTTTCAAATGGCACGTATTTACTGAAGTTCATACCAGATGGTTGCTGAAATTTGCGCAAAGTTTTTCCTCAATCTTTGACTGCCTGGTCCTGTTGTTGAGTGTAGTGGACCGCTCGTGACATACCGGTGTTTTAGAACTCATGTCTCACCGGTGGCAGACCGTGTCTTTGGCTCCGTAGCGGGGTCCGGTCCTACCTAGTGGCAATTCACAGCACGTGCTTGAGAATGCTAGGCCCCGCTACGGCACGGTAGAAGTAGGCCTAGAAGGGCACCAAGAAATACACGGTTGTCACCGTGACGTGGGGTGCCCTGGATGCGATGCATGCCTTTAGCCTAACACCGAGGGTTTAGAAACCCAACCGATTCATGTGCTTTGGATTACGCTGCCACTCTTTGGCAACTTTGACGACGAGGTCGAGGCGAACCTGGGTCCCAAGCAAGCGCCGAATACTTTTGCGTGACCGCTGTCCGATCGTCCGCAACTGGGCGCCGCCCTTGCCTATGATGATGCCCTTTTGGCTGTCACGTTCCACATAGATTTCGGCGTAGATATCGGTAATGGCCTGTTCACCAGGTTCACCGTCGCGTTCGGTCATTTCGTTGACGACTACGGCCAGCGAGTGGGGTAGCTCGTCGAAAACATCTTCCAGTGCGGCTTCGCGGATCAGTTCGGCCACCATGATGTCATCGGGCTCATCAGTGATCTCGCCGTCGGGGTACAACGGTGGAGATTGTGGGAGGTATTTGGTCAGCACTTCCACGACGGTATCGACTTGAACATCACCCTTGACCGAGACGGGCACAATTTCTGCGAAGCCTTCGCCGTTATCGGGAGTGAGTCCTTCCTCGCCGAGTTGCTGTACTGCAATGAGCTGATCAGCCAAGACTCCCCTGGTCACGGTGTCAACTTTTGTAACTAATGCGATGACGGGAATTTTGTGCAGTTTGGCGAGCTGTTCGGTGATGAAGCGATCACCGGGCCCGATTTTCTCATTTGCTGGAATACACATGGCCACGGCGTCCATACCAGATAATGTTTCTGCCACAAGGTCATTCAGCCGCTCCCCTAACAATGTGCGGGGCCGGTGGAGACCGGGGGTATCGACCAATATCAACTGATGATCTTCAGCCGTGACAATGCCGCGTATGACGCGCCGAGTGGTTTGCGGTTTGGACGAGGTGATGGCCACCTTGGTGCCAACCATGGCATTCGTCAGTGTCGATTTCCCTGCATTTGGCCGGCCTACTAGACTGACAAACCCAGACCGAAAATGCTCTGGATATTCGGTTGGGATCATAGCTTAGGCTCCTGGGTGGTTGTCTGGGTAGTCACACGTATGGTGTCGACGCGGTTGCGTCTCCCTGTGAGTGTCTCAACGGTCAATGTGAGGTTCTCAACATCGGTCGCCGATCCTTTGATAGGAATCTTACCCAAACTCTTGGCTAGTAGACCGCCTACCGTGTCGACGTCCTCGTCATCGTCCAACAGCAGACCGAAGGCTTCCGAGAAATCTGAAACCGACATGGACGCTTTAACAACGTATTGACCGTCAGGTTGTGGAATGACATCTGCAATCTCGGCATCATCGTATTCATCTGAGATATCGCCCACGATTTCTTCGATGAGATCTTCCAGCGTCACGAACCCTGCAGTGCCACCGTATTCATCGACGACTACTGCAGCATGGATGGCTTCACTTTGCAGTTCTTGAAGCAAGTCCCACACCGTTTTGGACTCCGGCACGACGCGTATCTCTCGCGCGATCAAGTTGACCACATCATCTGAAGTGAGCTTGTGCATATGCAATGCTCGGATAATGTCTTTGAGGAAAATGATGCCTAAAACATCGTCTGGACTGTCGCCAATCAACGGTATTCGTGAGTAGCCCGAGCGTATGAACACCTCGGTTGCGGTGGCTAGCCTGGTACCTGAATCCAGCCAGACCACATCAGTGCGGGGCACCATAATGGCCCGGACCAATGTGTCATCCATGTCAAAAACAGATTGGATCATATCTGCTTCGTTGTCTTCGAGCACGTCCGCGGCCGAAGCTCGGGAGACGTATGCACGAAAGTGCCGTTCTTCGAGATCGTCGTCGTCATTTTCATCGTCCTGCTCGTTTTCTGTTTCGGCAATAAACAACCGTGGCAGTGGACCGAGCAATGCAGCGAGCGGACGTACCAACCACGCCGTAAAGCGAGCTGATAATTCGTAGTGTTTGGCGCCGATACGACGGGGACTACGCGCCGATATAACGAGGGTAAGGACGGCCATGACCGCGATGCCTCCGGCAGCAGCGAGCCAGACGTTACTGACAAAATGGTCAATGAACACCGTAATGAGGACCGCACTGGAGGCGAGGAAGACCGTATTCCAAAACCGGGTTGCTAATTGGTGCTCGGCCAACCGCTCCATAATGTGGACGATGGGATTGGTTGGATGTTGCGCCACAATTGCTTCAGCGTCGCGAAAGGACAGGTAGTCCAGAGCGGTTTCCGCCAATGTGAGAACCCAGGTGAGGCTCAGAGCAATAAGAAATAAGAGTACTAGGACAATGGGTGCGACCATTTTGGCTACTTCCCGGTGTCGGTCAGTTGAGGCGGTGTATACCCCAAGAACTGTTCAAGTAACTGATCTTGGGTGCTGAACATTTTATGTTTTTCGTCTTCGTCGTGGTGGTCAAAACCTAGCAGGTGCAGCAATCCGTGGGTGACAAGCAACGCAATTTCATCGGCAACTTTATGTCCACCCTGTTCGGCGTGCTCCGCAGCAACGGTGGGGCTAATAACTATGTCACCTAAAAGACCTTCTGCGGGAGCTTCGCGTGTACCTGGACTCAGCTCGTCCATGGGAAAACTCATCACATCCGTTGGGCCGTCAAGTCCCATCCATTCCTTATGGAGGAGGCTCATTGCATCGTTATCAATGAAGACAACGGCGACCTCCGATTCTGGGTGAATGTGTAGGCCTTGATACAAGTGCTGGCCAAGGCTCACCACTCGCTGAATATCGATGTCTTTGTCGGTTTCATTCAGTACTTCGATTGCCACGTTGACCTATCGGTTTCGGTTCCGGCCCGCCCGCTGCGGGCGGGTGGGTTCTGGTTGGTGTCGATCGTATGCATCCACAATTCTTGAGACCAAGTTGTGGCGCACGACGTCGGATGATTTGAGCTTGACGATGGCGATATCGTCTATGCCTTCGAGGTAGTCAATGGCTTGGACCAAACCCGAATCTGTTCCACGCGGTAGGTCTACCTGAGATGAATCGCCGGTAATAACCATGTGGGAGTTGAATCCGAGTCGAGTCAGAAACATCTTCATCTGCTCGGCTGAAGTGTTCTGCGCTTCGTCAAGGATGATGAAGGCATCGTTGAGTGTCCGCCCACGCATATAGGCCAACGGCGCGACCTCGATGGTACCGACTTCGATCAGATGTGGGATGGTCTCGGGTTCAATCATTTCGTGCAGCGCATCATAAAGCGGTCGCAGATACGGGTCGATCTTTTCACTGAGGGAACCTGGCAGATACCCTAGTGATTCGCCTGCCTCGACCGCTGGCCGAGTGAGGATGATGCGGTTCACCTCGCGAGCTTGCAGTGCTTGAATAGCTTTGGCCATGGCGAGATACGTTTTGCCGGTACCAGCCGGTCCGACACCAAAGACGACCGTATTGTTATTAATCGCGTTAACGTAGACCTTCTGGTTCTCGGTTTTTGGCCGAATCTTTTTGCCTTGTGACGCGACGATCAGCTCTGCTGGACCACTTATTGAGTTGGTGTCTTGGAAAGTTCGCACACCGGCGATACTTGCCTCGATTACCTCTGGGCCAACTGTTGTTCCAGCACGGGCAACAGCTTGGAGATCATTGACGATCTCGACTGCTGCAGAAACATCGTCAGTGTGGCCTTCTAAATCAAGCTGTTGATCACGGACTAATAGTTTCAGGCCGGGATAGACTCCCTCGACAACACGCAGCAGCATGTCCGAGGGACCGAAGGTTTGCACCATGTCACTCTGGGAGCTAAATGTGATGGTCTGTCGACTCATCCGGTTGGCTTCGCTATGTTCTGTCAGGTTGACTCCATTACTCAGTTAATTTTATGCCACCCAGTCTAGTGCTTGGCAATCAAGCAGGTCCACGGTAATACACTCATCCCGCTGCACCCGCTAGCTTTGCTGGATTACCAGCGGTTGAAAAGCTGATTCAGTAACGCGACGGCGATCGGTCCGGCTGTGGAGGCTCGCATCACATTAGAACCGATTTTGACTGCGGAACCGCCCGCAGTAAGGACGGAATGAAGTTCTTCTGGTGAGACTCCTCCTTCAGGACCTACCACCAGGTGAAGAGTATTGATTGCGTGTAGGGATTCCGCGATGTCGAAGAGGTTTTCATTTCCATCCTCGTGAAGCACGACCACATAGTGGCCGTCCTGCGGAGAATGGAGGCTCGCGATTTCCTCAGCAAACAGCGGTTGTCCTAACGTTGGGACATACGCCCTACGCGCTTGCTGTGCAGCGGCTTTGAGCTTAGATTCCCATTTGGCCAGGGTTTTCGTAGCCCGTTCGGGCCGTAAGCGCACGATGGAGCGCCGAGCCTGCCAGGGTGTGACCCTGTCAACGCCGACTTCGGTAGCCATTTCCGCGGCTAATAAATCCCGGTCACCTTTGGCAAGCGCTTGGACGAGATTGACCTGTACCTCAGGCCGCTGCGACACCGTCACCTTTTGGACACGTATGGTGGTGCGCTGCGGGCTAGCGTCCTCAAGTGTGCCTTCAGCCAGAGTTCCCAGACCATCGGAGATCAACACCTGGTCATTGGTTGCCAGCCGCTGGGAGCGGATGGCGTGACCGGAAGCAGCTGCATCCAAGCTAACCACTTGTTCAGCGGTCAGGCCCGTTACTTCGGGACTATAAAATAGCGGAGCCGTCACGATTCGTCGTGCGAAAACATGTTATCGAATCCGGTTTTTAGACGAGAAAAGAAGCTGCGGGATTCGATCTCTCCGTTAGCTACGTCTTCCGCGCGGAGTTCGGCCAGCTGAGTCATGAGTTCACGTTGTTCGTCATTGAGCTTGGTTGGAGTGGTGACGTTCAGCATGATCTTCATGTCCCCACGGCCGCTGCCCTGGAGACGATGGGCCCCCAAGCCCTTCATGGTGATCACATGGCCCGATTGAGTACCGGGTTCAACGGTGAATGTTTCTTCACCGTCAAAGGTTTCAACTTTAATCTTCGTACCCAACGCCGCAGCAGTCATAGGGACGGCCATTGTTGCATGGAGGTTATCGCCTTCACGCGTGAAGACATCGTGATCACGAACGCGGATTTCTAGATACAGGTCACCATTTGGACCGCCTGCAACACCTGCTTCACCTCGGCCGGCAAGTTGGATACGAGTACCATCGCGAACGCCTGCTGGAATTTTGACGGTGAAGGAAACACGTTCACGAACGCGGCCTTGCCCGGAACACTTGCCACATGGATCGGTGATGACATCGCCGAAGCCACGACAAGTTGGGCAAGCCTCAGTGGTCATCATGCGCCCGAGGATGGAATCAACCGGACGAGAGATCTGCCCAGCTCCACGACACGTCGTGCAAGTCTCTGGGTGTGTTCCCGGCTCCATAGCAGCACCATCACAGCGGTCACAGCGCACGGCCGTTTCAACGTCGATCGTTTGCTCAGTTCCGAATACGGCGTCCTCAAGATCGATATGCGTGGCGATCAGCGCGTCCTGGCCACGTCGGGCTCGAGACATTGGGCCGCCTCCGCCACCGCCGCCGAAGAAGGTTTCGAAGATGTCGGAGAACCCACCGAAGCCACCACCGGCACCGGCTCCGCCAAATCCTGCACGCCGTCCATCCTCGTGGCCGGTTGCATCATAGTTACGACGCTTCTCCGTATTCGACAGGACCTCGTAGGCATGGGTCACGGTTTTAAACTGTTCGGCCGCTTCTTCAGACGGGTTATGATCCGGGTGCAGTTCGCGGGCCTTTTTGCGGTAGGCCTTTTTGACCTCTTGTGCTGTGGCGTCACGTTCAACACCCAGGACCTGATAGTAATCTTGTGCCACTTGTTGGTCGTATTCCTTTCAGTTCAAGCGTTCGGTGCTTGAAACCGTGTTGTGGTCAAAGTCCATTATCTTGGCTAAGGCTAGCTCGTCAAAATCCTAGAGAGATAGCGCGCAATGGCACGCACCGCAGACATCGTGGATGGATAGTCCATACGGGTGGGCCCGACGACACCAATTTTTGCGGTGGCCCCAGGGCCGTAGCCGGCGGCAACCACCGAGGCATCCCCCAGTGAGCCGAAGTTTTCATCACCAATGCGCACTGATAAACCGTGCGCATCCTGCTCCATTTCGGTCAACAGTTTCAGGAGCACGACTTGTTCTTCTAAAGCTTCAAGAATCGGGCCGATTGAATGACTGAAGTCCTGTGGAGACCGTGCCAAGTTTGCCGTCCCGGCTAACAAAATACGATCCTGGTGTCCGGCTTCAGCCAACAATTGCAATGCGTTACTTAATGACGCCGCCAACGTTTGATGTTCCTGCGGGATAACGGATTGCATCTCCGTGAAGGCCTGCGGCAAATTATAAGGACTCACGTTATCCAAGTACTGCATGAAGACTTGTGCGAGCACATCGAGGGACGGCTGATCAACAGGCTCATTCATATAGACAACGCGTTGGTCCACACGACCGGTCGATAAAATCAACACCACTAGAAGCCGGTGTTCTGACAGCACCACAAATTCGACACGTCGTATAACTGACGAGTCCAACTGAGGGTACTGAATCACAGCAACTTGACGAGTAAGCTGCGATAGCACCTGAACCGTGGCTCCCATGATGTCATCCATATCATCGGAATTATCCAGCAAAGTTCGTACGGCTCGACGCTCTGCAATCGATAATGGGCGCACTTCTGAGATCCGGTCGACAAAGTATCGGTAGCCTTTGTCCGTGGGGATTCGGCCAGAAGAAGTGTGCGGAGCAGCGATGAGTCCATCATCTTCGAGATCGGACATGTCATTGCGCACCGTAGCTGAAGACACTCCGAGGTTATGACGCTCGACTAGGGCCTTGGAACCAACAGGCTCCCGGGAAGCAACATAGTCTTCGACTATGGCCTGCAAAACTTTCATCCGACGTGGTTGATCAGTCATCTACCCTCCCCACAAAAAATTAGCACTGTCGCCAGCTTAGTGCTAATCGTAGCTGGTGTGGCATTATTGATACAGAACCTACAGCGGGTTCTTCGCTGTCGACTGATCGTCCTTTGGTAGCCTCTGATAAGACCGCACCAGAAAGGCGTGAAAAGACGATGAATTGGGACCAGTGGGGCCCGGCGAACGTGACAGGCCAAAGGCCAAGCACGAAGCCAAGAAAAGTGGCCGCGAGTAGAGGCCTAGTGATTGAGGACGCGACTTCAGGCTTTACGGGCGCAATTACCCGCATTGAAAAATCCGGGGGTATCCATCTGGTGGTTCTGGAAGGTCGCAAAGGCGCTACGCGTTCATTCCCTCTGGGATTGGGATTCATGATCGATGGACAAGCTATCGAGTTGTTGCCACCGCAGCGGCAGAAGACGCAACCCGCCCAGCAAAGGACGGCATCGGGTTCTCGTGCGGTAGGAGCCCAGGCGGCACAGGTGGCTAAAGCTTCTCGCATTTGGGTAGAAGGCATTCATGACGCCGAACTTGTCGAGAAGATCTGGGGAGACGACCTGAGAGTCGAAGGTATCGTCGTGGAACCACTGCACGGCATTGATGACCTTGCAGGTGCTGTCGCAGCATTCAAACCACAGCCGAATAGACGACTTGCAGTCTTACTGGATCACCTTGTGTCAGGGTCCAAAGAAGAACGCATTGCCGCTGAAGCCATGAAAGCGCCCGGCGCTCAAGATAACGTTCTGATCGTTGGTCACCCGTACGTAGACATCTGGCAAGCTATCAAACCGGAAGTTATCGGTATCCAGGCCTGGCCACAGATACCACGCTCAGAAGACTGGAAGACCGGAATGTTAGCTCGACTCGGTCTTCCGAACCAGACAGCACGAGACATCGGGCTGGGCTGGAAGAAGTTGCTTTCAAAAGTCAACAAATTCTCAGACCTTGAGGCAACGCTCCTGGGACGCGTGGAATACATGATCGATTTCGTGACTGTACACGATTAGCGGAATTTCCTCCGAACCACGCCGATGTACCCCGTCCAGACACAGAACGGGTCTAGACTGTTAACGTATTGTCTGTATCAGCAAATTTTCATGCAGCTGAATCGACTGTAAAGGAAGCATAACGTGGCACAAACCCCTGGCGCCTCAGGACAAGGCAGCGAAACCATCTCGCGCAGCCCGCTGACGCCATCGGAGGACCGTCAATGGGCTACCATCGCCCATTTCGGCGCGTTTTTGGGCTTCATCCCCTCACTGGTCATATTCATCGTGTTCCGTTCACGAGGGCCGTTTTCGGAACAAGAGTCCAAAGAGGCGCTAAACTTCACGTTGCCTTTGACCGTTGTTGGGGTGGCCATGAATATTCTGGCCTTTTTGCCGATTATGGGCGCGATCTTCGGTGTCGTTGCAGTCTTATTGTGGGTATTTATGACCATCTCTGGCGTCATTGCCGGCATCGAGGTCAATAAAGGCCGACCATACCGGTACCCATTTAACTTGCGTATCATCCGCTAGCAAAATTTGAATCGTATTCTAAAAACCTGCAAGCCTACGGGTAATGGCGTCGTCTAAAAGACGTCCTTTGAGGGTCGGCACGATCTTGCCGTGTTCTAAAGCTGCCGGCTCGATTAATCCCTGGGTGGCCAACACGTTGGCTTCGCGTCGTGCCTGCATCGCAGCGTCTTTGTCCTGGGCTGCTAGAACGTCAAGGTCGAGGCCCTCTGCGAGGCGTACACCTAGCATGATTTTCTCTAGCAATCTGGCATCGTCGTCGGGGATCTCTTGGCCAATAGCTGGCGAAATATTATCCAGCATACGAGACGCATATGCTGCTGGATGTTTGGCGTTCCACCATCGTAAGCCTGCCATATGTGAGTGGGCTCCTGGTCCTATCCCCCACCAATCCTGGTCACGCCAGTACGCTAGGTTGTGCTGGGACTGATGAAGGCCCTCATTGTGTGGATCATGAGCCCAGTTGGAGATTTCATACCACCGATAGCCCGCGGCATCGAGGCGCTCTTCGGTTAAGAGATACTTATCAGCCTGATCATCCGGGTCGGTGTTCGGATATACGCCACGTCGAATTTGGGCGGCAAGTTTAGTGCCCTCTTCCACAATCAGCCCATACGCTGAGACGTGATCAGGTTGCAGCGCTAGGACAGCATCCAGGGAGCGTTCCCAATCTTCCAGGGACTCTCCTGGAGTACCAAAAATCAGGTCCAATGACATATCGAGTCCAGCTTCACGGATCCACTCAGCGGCAATATCTACATTGTCAGGGTTGTGGGTCCGTTCTAAGACTTGCAGAACATGGCTGACAGAGGACTGCATCCCCATAGAGACCCGGTTAAACCCGCCATCGGCGAGTCCCTGCACGGCTTCTCGACTCAGCGAATCTGGGTTAGCTTCAGTAGTAATCTCTGCGGTGTCATCAATACCAAACAACCGGTCCGCGCGTTTAAGAATGCGGGTCAGATCAGTGGACGGCAACAACGTTGGCGTGCCACCGCCAAAAAATACGGAATGCAACGGTTTCGGTTGAACACCTGATTTCTCCATCGCGTCAGCCGCGAATTCCAGTTCCTTAATGGCGGTATCAGCATAACTCTCATGTGATGCCCCAGGACCCAGGTCTGGGGAAATGTAAGTGTTAAAGTCGCAGTACCCACAGCGGCTACTGCAAAACGGTACGTGAACGTACAGCGAAAACGTCCGATCGCTGCCATTGACTGCAGCCGCAACAAAATCGGGAAGAATGCCGGTGCCAGGTGGTGTATCAATTTTGTTCAAGATCGGTTAGGTGTCCGTATCTGTCGAGAGTGCTGCGATAAAGGCTTCTTGCGGAACTTCGACGGTACCCACCATCTTCATACGCTTTTTACCTTCCTTCTGCTTCTCGAGCAACTTGCGCTTACGAGAAATGTCACCGCCATAACACTTGGAAAGCACGTCTTTCCGGATCGCACGAATGTTCTCTCTGGCAATAATGCGAGAACCGATAGCAGCCTGGATGGGAACCTCGAATTGCTGCCGCGGAATAAGTTCCTTGAGCTTTGCAGTCATTTTCACGCCGTAACCATATGCACGATCACGGTGGGTGATGGCAGAGAACGCATCAACGGCATCACCCTGCAGCAGGATGTCGACTTTTACCAGATCAGCAACTTGGGAGCCGTCACGCTGCCAATTCAACGAGGCATAACCCTTGGTGCGAGACTTCAAGAGGTCGAAGTAGTCGAACACAATCTCTGCCAGAGGGATCCAGTAGCGAATTTCAACACGCTCTTCTGACAAATAGTCCATGCCGCTGAGTTGGCCACGTTTGCCCTGCGATAGCTCCATCACCGAGCCGATAAATTCTGATGGCACGATCACAGTTGCCATCGCCATGGGCTCATCTACCTCGGTTATTTTTCCTTCTGGGAATTCCGATGGGTTCGTGACACGAACGAGGGTGCCGTCTTCGGTGGTGACGTTATAAATAACGTTGGGTGCAGTCGAAATCAGATCCAAATTATATTCACGTTCGAGACGTTCACGCACGATCTCTAAGTGGAGCAGGCCCAAGAATCCGACACGGAAACCGAAGCCAAGTGCAACGGAAGTTTCAGGTTCATAGGTCAGGGCAGCATCATTGAGCTGTAACTTTTCTAGCGCTTCACGAAGCGCCGGATAGTCGGAACCGTCCATTGGATAAAGTCCTGAGAAGACCATCGGTCGAGGCTCACGGTAACCACCGATTGGCTCTTCAGCAGGATGCTGTTTCGATGTGACAGTATCGCCGACCTTTGACTCAGCGACATCCTTGACCCCAGTAATCAGGTAACCAACTTCACCCACACCCAGGCCCTCGCTAGGGATAGCGTCCGGGGAATAGATGCCAGATTCCTGCAGCTCATATGACGATCCGGTGGCCATCATGCGGATACCTTGGCGAGGCTCAAGTTTGCCATCCACCATCCGAACATAGGTAATAACACCGCGGTACGTATCATAAATGGAGTCGAAAATCATAGCTCGAGCCGGAGCATCTGCATCGCCTGATGGTGCTGGGACGTCTCTCACGACGCGATCCAAGAGGGCTTCAACACCTTCACCTGTCTTGCCAGAAACCTTGAGTATGTCATCAGGGTCAATGCCAATGAGATTTGAAATTTCTAACGCGTAGCGTTCTGGCTCTGCAGCTGGGAGATCGATCTTATTCAAGACCGGAATAATTTCCAGATCATGTTCCATAGCCATATATAGGTTCGCCAAGGTCTGCGCTTCGATTCCTTGGGCAGCATCCACCAACAGGATCGCGCCCTCGCAGGCTGCCAAGGAACGCGAGACCTCGTAGGCGAAGTCAACGTGGCCAGGCGTGTCAATCATGTTCAAGACATAGTCTTCGTTATCAACTTGCCATGGCATACGGACCGCCTGGGATTTAATGGTGATCCCGCGCTCTCGCTCGATATCCATGTTGTCCAGGAACTGGCTTTGCATCTCACGAGGTGTCACGACATTGGTGCTTTGTAGCATTCGGTCAGCAAGCGTCGACTTGCCGTGATCGATATGCGCGACAATACAAAAGTTCCGAATCACAGATGAATGAGTAGAACCTGGCTGAGGCGGATTGGACGCCACTGGCGACACGTGCACCATCCTTAGATATCTTCATAGCTTGTAAGATCAGTAAAACTCTGGCATTCCAGCAGCTTTTATCGTTGCTCTATTCTTTCACGTTTCAGAACGTTGGGCGACTACATATCGCGCCAATACGCCAGCGTCCGTACTTGGCCAACTAAAAATACCGAAACTGAACGATGGATTCGCCGTTCCCTCGAGATTTTGATAGACTGGGCGGCTGTGTGTCCGCGCAGGTCGACGGGCACTCTTGACCAGGCTTACCTAGGTACCCCCACACCGCTCAGTCGCTTGGGCAAGAATACCCCTCACCGACCCATAATTTTTAGAATGATAGGACCATACATTGGCTAATCTAAAATCTTCAAAGAAGCGCGCAATCACGAATGAGAAACGTCGTGAACGCAATACTGCAATTAAGTCTGAAGTTAAGACTGTACTGCGCAAAGTAAATAAGGCTGTTGACGCTGGCGATAAGGAAGCAGCTGTAAAAGCTCTTTCAATTGCTGACCGTAAACTCGACAAAGCCGTCAGCAAGGGTGCTATCCACCGCAACCAGGCTGCCAACCGCAAATCCGGTGTGGCAGCTCGTATAAACGCAATGGATGCCTAAGTTCTAACAGAACTTCAAGACTTATTTGAGGCCACTACGTTTGACGTAGTGGCCTCAAATATTTAAGGAATCGTTAGTGGCGTCCAGCCATACCGGCCACCTTGGTGACCATGCGTTCTACAGCAAACGCAGGATCCCGCGCCTGACCTTTGGCCTCGGCATCAGCACGTGCAATGAGTTCAATGGCCCCAGCAATATTTACAGGCGTCCAATGTCGGGCGGTCGCGACAACGCGTTGAACTTGCCAAGGCGCCATGCCCAACGCCGATGCAAGTTGTCCCTGGGATAGTTGGGCGTCCACTGCGCGTGCGACCTGCCGAGCTTTCATCGCAAACGACGCAGTAATGGCCACGGGTTGTACACCGGTCGCTAGCGCATGTCGCAATAGAGCTGTGGCTGGACCAAGCTGTCCTTCTAGCGCGCTATCGGCTACTTTGAACGCGGTAGCCTGGACCCGGCCGCCATAGTATTTTTCGACGATGTCCTCGGTGATCGTTCCTTGGGTATCCGATATGAGCTGCTGCGCAGAACTGGCGAGCTCACCAAGATTCTGCCCTATCGCATCGGCTAGCGCCCTGATGGCATCCGGCTCAATTCTACGACGAGCTTCGCGAAATTCTGCCTGCAGAAATTCCATTCTGTCTCGGTCGGATTTGATGGGTTTCGCTTCAATGTGTTGGCCAGATTTCTTGAGCACATCTAATAGCCGCTTACCTCGGTTACCACCGCCATGCAGACCGAGAAATGTTACATCTGGGTTCTGATATTGGATGTATTCCAGGCCGTCGACCAAGAACGCGTCGGTCATTTTATGCATTTCGTCGAAAACCAACAACTTTTTCTCGCCAAACAAGGAGGGGCTGGCCAAGACTTGTAGCTCGCCCGCTTGATACTCTGCTGCCGACAAATGATGAATCTCAGTATCTGGTTCAGCTTGTTTGAGTTGGGTTTTAATCGTGTCTGTCACCCTGGTATGGATATAGTCTTCACCACCTTGGACCAAAATAAATGGTGAAACGGTTACATCGCGCCAGGATGCTCCAGAGGTTTTTGAACGACGAGGGGAAGCCATAGTTTCGAGTCTATCGGTCCACGGCCATATAGGTTTGATTCTGTTCGAACGTCACTGAAAACGTGCCATCTAAGTCTGTTCGGCGAATTTCCACGTTGGCTCCCAAAGCGGACAAGATGTCATCGTGAGGATGCCCGTAACTATTTTCTGCGCCAACGCCGATCATTGCCACCTTTGGCGCGGTATGTTGGATCAGTTCTGTGCCGCCATTTTGAGCACCGTGATGTGAAAGTTTCAAAATATCGATATCCTCGGGCACAAGGTCCTGTGCGATAAGCTGGGCGGCTGCATCTTCCTCCAGGTCGCCTGTGAACAGCGCTTTGACTGTCCCACCGTGTCGGTAGATTTCCACTAGTAATACCATCGAGGCATTATTTTCGTTAGACGTCTGGGAGTCAGCCGACAGCACTGTCCACCGCACCTGTACCGAATGCACTCCTTGGTCAGCGGCATGGTCAATTACTTGAACTACGGGCTCCTTGACGTGCTGGGCGTCGTCCGGCAGGCCGGTTTCGGCAGCAGGATATGTAGGATCAGCCCCCGTGGAATACAGTACTTGAGCTGGTTGTATCCTTGCTGTGACTCCCCCAATGCCACCGACGTGATCTGCATGCAGGTGCGTGACCGCCAAAGCATCTATGGTCTCGATATTTGCGTCTGCTAGGCATCGCTGTGCTAATGCTTCGTCTGGTCCAGTGTCGATCACCATTGCTGATGCAGCGCCCGTGCGAATCAGAAACATATCGCCTTGACCAACATCGCAACCGATAATGTCCCAGTTGTCATCGACTCCTCCGCCGTTACTCGGCCAGAACACCGCTACGTGTGCGACGACAGCAATCACAAGGATCATGGATTGAACGACGCTGGTCACACCCTGGTGTTGTCGATATAGGCTGTGCATACTTCGACGCCATCTCGGCACACGCTCGTCAAGTTTGACAGGTGGTTTAGGTCGGCGCTGAGAGCGCAAGAGTCTCACTATGAAAATAGCGCAGGCTGCCCAGTGCAAGGTGATCAAGAGTACGCCAGCTATACCGTCGGGCCAGGCCAGCTTCGCACCGGGTAGATCTGTCACAGTAGTGGCAACCCATCCGATACCGGATGTTGGGATGGCAACCAGGTGCAAAATCGTTTGGGAGATAGCCGGTGCAACGACCGAGATTCCAGCCGCGAGTGTGCCGGGCACAGTAATCAGTGGCAGCAACGGTGTGGCAAGCAGGTTAGCCAGCAATGAATAGGGACTGATGTAGTCGATAAATGACAGCAAGATAGGTTGGCACGCAAGTTGCGCAGTCGTAGATATTGCCAGTGACGAGCTGAGCATTGACGCCCAGAAATCTGGTAGTACTTTATTTAAGTACCTATGCAGCCATCGCTCGAGTGGTTGCGCGCCCAACACGATCCCGGCAGTAGCAGCAACGGAGAGTTGGAAGCCCACTTCATGTACTAGCTCAGGCGAAATCGTCAGGATAACAATGGTTGATAGGGCAAGAACCGGTAACGCTTGCGAACCTCTCCCAAAGTACAGAGCCCAGGCACCGATAGCGCCCATCGTGGCAGCTCGAATGATTGATGGTTGCATACCGACGATCTGGACAAATAGCAGCAGCGTGCAGAAGAATGCCGCGATGACGATTGATCGGGGTAAGCGCAAACTTCGAAACAAGAGGGTAGCCGCCGCAGCGATCAGCGATGTATGGGCACCTGAGACGGCCGAGAGATGGCTCAGTCCAGATATTTTCATAGCTTCATCTAGGTGTTCTGACTGTTGTGATCGGTCCCCTAGGATGAGCCCGGGTAATAGTTCTGGCGCATAGGCGATGGTTTCAGCCGACTGATCCCGTAAGGTTGTCCGCATCTGATCTCGCCCAGTCGTGCTCTGAGTATGGTCGGGTCCCAGACACGTGCCTTGGTTTACTGCGCCCAATGCGGTGACAAATACACTGGATTCGTTATCGGAGACCCGTCCCATAAAACACCCATGATCTTCTGCGCTCAGATCTGCCCAAGTCTCATCACCTGAAACGACAATCTTGGCCGGGTGATCTGTGGGTACGAGATCTTTTCCAAAATGCTCTACTTTGGCGGTCACGAACCAGTTGGGACCAAATGGACTATCACGTTCGACGGGGTCAGTGACGAGTTGAACTGACATTCTGGCTGTGCCCAGATCTTCTACGAGTTGTAACCAACCAGAATCCTCCGCGGCTATACGCTGATGTTGCACAATACAGGCAGCAGGGGTGGCCATCCAACAGGCAATCGTGAAAATAAGGCCTAAATTTACCAAACGCCGTTTTTTCGATGAACGGAAGAACCATAGGACCAGCGCGGCTATGCCACCGATGAATGGCAAAGCAACGGGTATCCATCGAACCCAAAACATCGGAAGCATGGGTATGAGAAAGCAGACGCCTGCAGTCAGTGTCGCAGCTGGAATGAGTCGGATGTCAATGGGCGCTGCGATATCATCAGGCTTGATATGGTCGTGCTCAATCACCAACTCACCAATCCCTCAAGACGTTCGCGAGTTGCAGGACCGATACCGGAGACTTCTTCTAGACTGGCCAGATTTGTGAAGTCCCCATGTTGTTCCCGATGGGCAATAATCTGCTCGGCTGTGGCAGGGCCCACTCCAGGTAACGTTTCCAAAGCCGCGGTGTCGGCAGTATTGATATTTACCATGCCGGTTCCTACATCGGCCGAACCGTGTGTTGCCGCCGGTGAATCGGACCCAACGTTTGATCCATCGGCTTCGCGATTTGGGACCAGAATATAGTCTCCGTCAGAAGCCACAGCAGCCAAGTTGAGCGCATCTAGTTGCGCCTGTTCCGTAGCACCACCCGCTGCTTCGATAGCGTCAACGACCCGAGCATTTGCAGTGAGTTCTACTATGCCCGGATCGTGGACCTCACCGGCCACATGTACGATAAGTTGGCTATCACTGGAATCGTCAGACATCAAAACGTCGTCTTCGTGCTCTGTTGTCGGTTCCGCATCGGATTCAGATCCGGGTGAATCCTCTTGACTATTATTCACGGCAAGAGTGGTGTCTTGAGCACCGGGCTGCTCTGTAATCAGCCACCGAAATCCAAATATTGTTGCGATGACGATAGCAAGCATCAAAACAGCAGACAGTGCAACTTTTGTGCGCCAGAGTGGCGCCCGCGGTTGATGTTCGCCGGGCTCTGCCAAATGTTTAGCCATACCTACAGCATGTGACACGCATTCGGCTGCCTAGTGGCCCTCAAGCTACGTTGTGGATAACGTCTTTGTACGTTTCATGCTGTGGATACATCACACACCACAGAATTTCACCGGCCGTAGCACCTCTAGCGCGAGCGGCTCGGACATGTCGACTGCGACGTTGGTCAGAAGCAGTCCGACTTGCTAACACTTTCCAACCTGTGGTTTAGGGTCTGCCGTAGCCGGCGTAATCGAGAGCTGGGCTCATAGATATACCCAGCGCGCCTAACCCAAGGTGGGCTGCTAAAACTGCGGGAAGACGCAGCACCGGTACGGGCATCGATGAGTGTTCTTCTAGTGCTGCTGCTAGCTCGTGAGCGGTCTCGAAATCACCATAGGCTTGGACACTCAAGCGCACTGGCGTTTCTGCGGAGTTCGCGATCTCGGTGATCAGTGCAAGGGCCTTGGCCTGACTTCGAGGCCTGTCGAGGAGTTCTATGGCCCCATCTTTCAGATGCATCACTGGACGGACTTGAAGGAGCTGTCCAAGGAGTCCAGGTAACGCCGGTATGCGGCCACCTTTACGCAGCGCATCAAGGTTGGGCACAGTAAAAATGGTTTGGCCGACATCGGCCTGCCGTTGGGCGATATCCGCCAAAAAATCCGGTGAGAGCCCCAACCGGGTGCGCATCAGCGTGTCCAATACCGCATGGCCAAGTGACATGCCGGCGTTATAGGAGTCTAGGACCGTAACCGGTATTGGTGAAGATTGTGCGGCGATACGTGCGGCATCTGTCGTGCCTGATAGCCGTGACGACAGGTGGATGGACAAGATACGGCTGTAACCCTGTTCAGCCACGTGCTTATACGTGGCTGAAAATTGTCCGGGTGACGGACGCGATGTGCGCAGACTCGTTCCTGCAGCCAATGCGATGGAAAGATCGTGGTGCAGGACTTCGTCATCTTCATTATAAATTTGGTCGCCGATCATCACCGGTATCGGGATAATGAATAGCTCCGACCCATTGGGTAGCTGATATACCTCATCCGGTAGTGCGGCTGACGTGTCAGTAACGATGGCGACCCGATCCTTGCGGGCTGGCTTTATGTAGCGCGCCCAGCCGACCGCCTCGCTGCGTACATCACGCGAGGTGGCGGCCAGTCTGGCGATCCATGCTGCTACATCCGACATACTGCGATTAGCCAACTACGAAGTTGACGAGTTTGCCTTTGACCACAATGACTTTTCGGATCTCTTTGTCGCCAATGGAACGCTGGACATTCTCCGAGTCGCGGGCGACTTTTTCGAGGTCTTGATCCGAAATATCAGCGGGCACTTCAAAACGGTCTCGCAGTTTGCCCTGTACCTGGGCTATGACGGTGATCTTGTCTTCAACGAGCAACGATTCATCAACAGTCAACCAAGCCGAACGGGATACTGACGGCTTGTGTCCAAGTAGCGCCCACATATCTTCGGCTGTATACGGGGCGACCAGGGACAGCAGCTGTGCGATTACCTCAACGGCTTCACGTACTGCTGGACTGCCGGCACCTGCACCATTGTCGACCTCTTTACGTGTGGCGTTGACCAATTCCATGGTGCGAGCCACAACCACATTGAATTTTTGATCGTCAAGCAGTGATTCTGCTTCATGCACGACTTTATGGGTAATCTGACGCAGCGCCGAGTCCCCACCGGAAGGATCCGTTCCAGGCGTTGAACCCGATAAGTGTACGTCTTGGGCAAGCCTCCAGGCACGGGCTAAGAATTTGAGCGACGCGGCTGGTGACACATCGGCCCAGTCCACGTCATCTTCTGGAGGAGAAGCAAACACCATGGTCAGACGGATCGCATCAACGCCGAAGGCATCGAGTTGTTCACCGAGTGCTACACCGTTGCCTAAGGATTTTGACATCGCTTTGCCACCATTGAGGACCTGTCCCTGATTGAGCAGGCGGGTGAATGGTTCGGTAAAGCTCACCAAATCCATGTCGTAGAGCGCTTTGGTAAAGAAGCGTGAATATAACAGGTGCAAGATGGCATGCTCAACGCCACCGACGTACTGGTCGACTGGCCCCCAGCGGTCAAGTTTGTCGCGATCCCAGATCTCTTCGGAATTATTCGCCGATACGAAACGCATGTAGTACCAGGACGAGTCGACAAACGTATCCATCGTGTCGGTATCGCGCTGAGCCGGTCCATTACAGGTTGGGCACGATACATTGACCCAGTCTTCAGCGGCTTCAAGGGGGGACTTACCCTTGGGAGCTAGCTGCTGTCCATGTAAGTTTTTGGGCAGCTCGACAGGAAGTTGATCTTGTGGAACAGGCACTTCACCGCAGGTATCGCAGTGAATAATCGGGATGGGTGCACCCCAGAACCGCTGACGGGACAACAACCAGTCGCGTAAACGGTAGTTCACGGATTTAAAGCCTGTGCCCCTAACGTCCAACAGCTCGATTGCTTTATCGATGGCAGCCTGGCCGGTGAGACCATCGAGCTCGCCGGAGTTGATATTGGCACCGGTACCGGTTGTGGCATCTCCGGTGTCTTCTGGATTGTCTTCGCCGGTATCTACCACTGTTCGAACGGGCAGGTCCATTGCGCGAGCGAAGTCCATATCTCGCTGATCGTGTGCGGGCACAGCCATGATGGCCCCGGTGCCGTAATCCGACAGGACATAATCTGATGCCCAAACAGGGACTCGTTCGCCCGAGAGCGGGTTGATTCCGTAACGTCCCAAAAACACTCCGGTCTTTGGTCGGTCAGTCGACTGACGGTCAATATCTGAGACGTGTTTTAAATCGTCACGGTAGGTCTTGAGAGCTGCAGCCTGTTCTTCGGTAACGAGTTCTTCTGCAAGTTCTGCATCGGCAGCGACCACCATGAAGGTGGCGCCGTAGAGGGTGTCAGGGCGGGTCGTGTAGACCTCAATGGCCGGTCCGTCTTCAATGGCAAACGTAACGGTTGCACCGGTGGATTTACCGATCCAATTGCGCTGCATATTCAGGACGCGCTCTGGCCATTTCCCTTCCAGAGCGTCCATATCCTGTAAAAGTCGCTCGGCGTAGTCCGTGATCTTAAAATACCACTGCTCCAGGGCCTTCTTTGTCACCTCAGTGCCACAGCGTTCACAAGCGCCATCGACCACTTGCTCATTCGCCAGCACGGTTTGGTCTTTAGGACACCAGTTAACCGGCGAATTTTTTCGGTATGTCAGCCCGCGTTCGTAAAATTTCAAAAAGAGCCACTGGGTCCAGCGGTAATATTCTGGATCCGAGGTGTGCAGGACCGTATCCCAGTCTACGGAAATCGCATAGCGCTCAAATGATGATCGCTGGGTCGCAATATTCTCGTAGGTCCATTCGGCCGGATGCGCGTCTCGAGCGATCGCAGCATTCTCGGCAGGCAGACCAAAGGAGTCCCACCCAATCGGGTGAAGAACATCGTAACCGCGCAGCATCCAGTAGCGAGAGACCACATCGCCCATCGCAAAGGCTTCAGCGTGCCCCATGTGAAGATCACCGGACGGATATGGGAACATATCGAGCACATATTTCCGCGGCCGTTGACCGTCGTCTGCGGCTTGGAATACCTTGTTGTTTTCCCAATAGCCGGCCCAGCGCTGCTCAATGGCAGAAAATGAATACTCTTCGCGCCCGGTATCGGCCTGATTCGATGTGTTCGTCACGTTGTCCTGTCTACAGTTTCTACGAGAAGGTCAGATCTAGTGTCAGTCTAATATTCTAGCTGGTCTCATCAACCGGCCAGCCAATCGTGTGGTCGATTGCCGCACGCCAGCCTCGGACGAGACGACTCCGTTTTGTTGGGACGATCTGCGGATACCATACCCCACCGGATTGCCACAGTTCGCGCAGTTGCGCAGTGTTCTGCCATACCCCAATGCCGAGTCCCGCTGCATAGGCGGCACCGCGGGCGGTGGTCTCGATGTCAGCGCTACGTTCGACGACGACGTCTAAAATATCGGACTGAAACTGCATCAACTGGTCATTGGTGGTCATCCCACCGTCAACGTTGAGGCGCTGCAGCTGCTGCCCTGTATCAGTCTCTACTGCTTTCACCACGTCAAGAGTTTGGTAAGCGGTGGCGTCTAATGCAGCCCGGGCAATATGACCGGACGTAGCATAACTGGTGAGCCCAATGATCGTCCCCGAGGCATCGGAGCGCCACCATGGCGCAAAGAGCCCAGAAAATGCCGGTACGAAATACACGCCACCATGGTCCTCGACGCTGTTGGCGAGTGCTTCGATGTCTTTTGAACTGCGAATGATTCCTAATTGGTCTCGTAACCATTGGACCACCGAGCCCGCCTGAGCGATGGAGCCTTCCAGGGCATAGACGGGGGGCTCGTTCGGCAACTGATATGCAACGGTGGTGAGTAAGCCGCTGGTAGAAACAACCGGTTCGGTGCCAGTGTTATATAACACGAAACATCCGGTGCCATAGGTGTTTTTGGCTTCGCCTGCAGCAAAGATTGTCTGACCAAAGCTTGCGGCCTGCTGGTCCCCCAGCACCCCGGTAATGGATATCCCCGCAATAGCTAGCCCGTTAGCTACCGTGCCGAAATGGTGGACCGATGGGTAGATGGTCGGTAGCGACGACTCTAATACTTTGGGGGCCAGGCCAAAGATCTCACCCAGCGCTAGATCCCACTGCCCGGTGTGAATATCCATTAGGGAGGTCCGCGAGGCGTTGGTGATGTCGGTGGCATGGACTGCTCCGCCGGTCAGGTTCCAGATAATCCAGGAGTCGATGGTGCCAAAGCGTAAACGTCCGCGTGTGGCTAGTCGTGCAGCGTCTTCATTGTGATGCAGTATCCAAGCCATCTTCGAAGCTGAAAAATACGCTGACAGGTTCAGCCCGGTAGCGTGTTGAACCGAAGCGTTATGGCCAGCAGAGATGAGCTGTTCAACCACAGAGTCGGTTCGCGCATCCTGCCAGACAATTGCGCGATGTACAGGCTGTGAGGTGTCGGCATCCCAGGCCACAACAGTCTCGCGTTGATTCGTGATGCCAATGGTGATGATATCGGCCGCGGTGAGCTGGGCACGAGCTAGCGACAGTGCAGCCAGTTCGCGGATGTTTGCCCAGATCTCGGCAGCGTCGTGTTCGACCCAACCAGGATGGGGAAAATACTGTTGATGTTCCCGCGCCACAATGGTCACGGCATTCCCGTCGGTGTCATACAGGGCAACACGGGTCGAAGTGGTCCCGAGGTCTAACGACATAATAATCTGGGCAGTTGAATTGGCAGCCATAGGCGTTACTTAACCACACCTGTGTAGCATCGGTCACGCGGTCGCCCGGGTGAGCCCGAGTTTTTATAGACTGGTAGGTATGACATTTGGCATTTGGCCGCGTTTGCGACCGCAGCATCTCGTTCGAGACAGGGCTCTATTGACAGGCAATTCGCAGCGGAATCCAGACCGCTTCGGTATCGAAGTCACCGACCCTGTCAGCGGCGCCCCATTCGAAGTGACGGTCTTTGGCTACCCTGGCCCACCCGACAGTCGACAACTTTTGGCGATCCACGGTTTTCGCGGTGATCATCATGGTTTAGAACTTGTGATCGATGGATTATCTAACTGCGGAGTATGGACACCAGACCTGCCAGGTTTTGGGGCATCACCCGCTATGCCCGATGCTGAGCACACGGTCGAGAACCTTGCTCATGTCGTCAACCAGCTGGCCCAACGGTTAGACGCCCCGGCACTGTTGGGGCATTCCTTTGGTTCAGTCATCGCTGCATACGCAGTCCATCAACGACCTTTCGCATATCGTCATCTGGTGCTCTTGAATCCCATCGCCCGACCCGCCCTAGCGGCACAGTCCAGGATGGATCGGGCAGCCACAGCTGTCACCAACAGTTTTTATCAGGTAGCAGCGACCCTGCCACCAACCATGGGCCGCCAGCTGCTGAGCAACCGATTGATTGTCTGGGCTACCGGTGCGTTTATGACAAAAACCGATGACCCACGCGTGCTGGCCTACACTCACGACCAGCATCAAGCATATTTCTCCGCTTTTGAATCTCCCGAGGTGTTGTTAGAGGCCTATCGAGCGTCAGTACAGCACACGGTCTCCGATGTTGCACAGTCACTCAAGTTGCCGGTGACCCTCATCGGAGGCGAAGCTGACGAGCTGTCCTCACCCGACGACATTTCGGCGCTCGCAGACCAAATCGGAATCGTCAATGACGACGTCGAGACACATATTCTGCCGCGTACCGGCCACCTGTTGCACTATGAACGCTCAGCGGCAGTTGCCGCACTCATTACGTGGCGTCTCTAGAGCACATCCGTCGGATCAATTCGCAGCCGGACTGCCGTTGACTCACCCCGAGCTGACAGCTGTGCGCGGGTCGTCTTTAACGTTGGAATCACTTGATCTGCGACATGCTGCGGGAAAAATAGCAGCGCGCGGTGTGCGCGGTCGTCCACGACAACCGGTCCAATCCACGGGGATTCATCCGACTGATACGGCAACGGGGTATGTCGCATCATGCGTTGGATTTCATCGAGTGGACCGAGCAGCTCGGCTACCCTCATTGCCGGCGGTAGGCCAAGTTGTTGACGCTGTGCCAATTGCCGGTTCGCCCAGGCGATCGGATTCATTTGCACCAGCGATGCCACTGCGTCATCGTATTCAGCGGTGACCACCACGACTCCCCCGTCAGTTGCAGGTCTCACAAGGGTTGCGGCCCGCATCCAGTGACCGAGCACCTCTTCAGGTACATTGAGCCCTTCACGTTGCAGCTGTGCATCGCCGTCCAGCAGCAGTGCAGCCGCATATCCACCAGGAGCCACAGGCTCTGCCCCCGGGGTTGAAATGACGATCGCGGGACGGTCTTCAATGGTCACCAGCAAATGATCTGCTGACGACGACATGATTGGGATCATCGGAAAGGCCCTACCCAGTTCATCAGCGGTGCGGTGCACTCCTCTAGCTCCGGCTCGCAGTTGATTAGATGCACACTGGGCGCATGCGAAGTGTCGCTCTTTGATACCGCACCACCGGCATGTGGCCTCGTGTTTCTGGACCGCTAGACGGTCCGTATAGCCCAGCGGCCCCACACAGTGTCTACACCGTGCAGACTCGCCACAGCGTGCACAGAACAGGCCTGGGATGAAGCCAGCACGTGCCACCTGAACGAGCACCGGCCCGGCCTGACCGTGTTTGCCTTCGAGTGCTTCACTTGCGGCTCGATGGGCGTTGTGTGGAATTCGAGCGATTTGTGCAAGGGGGTCGCGTTCGGCGTGAAATGTGTCGGATGTCGCAACGACGCGTGGTGCGAGGGCATTGCGAACACTGCGGTCGACTCCGATTTGGGTGATCTCACCGTTTGCGACGAGATGTTGGATCTCGATGGCACGCGATGTCGATGCGAGCAATAGGCGCGCCCCGTGTTGTGTGGCCCGCAGCCGAGCAACGGAGTGCACATGAAAATATGGGGTGCGCGGTTCGATGAGGTGGTCGCTGGTGGGTTCCCACACGGCGACCAGGTCGATGTGTTCCAGCGGGGCCCAGATAGCTGATCGTGTTCCGATAACGATGCGATGCTGTCCGGTCAGGATTTTCAGGAATGTCCGATACCTGGCAGTGTTACCTTGTTCTCCGCTCAGGAGGCCGAAACCGTGTTTCCCGACCCGTTCCTCGAGTTGACGTTGTAACCGGGAAAGGTGTTTGTGATCGGGCACGATAAGCAGACTTATTTGGCCGGCTGCTGCCAAGCGTTGTGCGGCGTCGGCTAGAACACCCATGCTGTCCCAGCTGCCGAATGCTGAGGGCAGGCTCAGTGCATAATGCTCGGCATGTCCGGGGCTAAAGAGTTGATCCGCACCATCGATCAGGTCCCACCGAAATTCAGGGCCAGAACTCTCCGTGAGCGCTACATCGCCGGGGGGTTCAATAACGGGTGGTTTCGGGATCCGTCCGTCATCACGTTGTTGGGCTATTTCACGTTCGACGCCGGCCATGCGGCGCGGTATGACGGCTCGCAGAACATCTGCGGTGATCGATCCGTAGTGTTTTGCGACCTCCTGTGCCAAGGCAAGGACGTTGGGTTCAAGGACCGGCATAACCGATACCACTTTTTGGATGGTAGTGAGGCGGGATGCCGTGTCAATGGTGTCGGTACGTTGGATAAGCCAACCAAAGAGTTGTTGGTGTCCGAACCGCACTTTGACTCGCACCCCGGGTCGGGCTGCCTCGTCGAGTTCCTTGGAAATAAGATAGTCGAAGAGCCTGTCCAGATGCGGAACCGGTGTTTCCAACAAAATTTTGGCCACCGGTTGTTCTGGCCAACCATCGGGTGCCGGCGGTAACTTGGCACGCGACTCTGGAAGGTCGAAGAGAGCATCTGTTTCCGGCACGTCACCAGCCTACAGCGGCACGCAGCTGGTCTACCTTATCTGTACGTTCCCAGGTAAAGTCCGGCAGTTCCCGGCCAAAGTGGCCGTTGGCGGCTGTCGCTTGATATATGGGACGCAGTAGTTGGAGATCTTGGACAATTGCAGCCGGGCGAAGGTCGAAGACGTCGTTGATTGCTTCGACAATGTTCTTGTGACTGGTTTTTTCGGTGCCAAATGTATCAACATACAACCCGACTGGACGCGCCTTACCGATCGCGTAGGCAACTTGTACTTCAGCACGATCGGCTAGGCCCGCTGCGACAATATTTTTGGCAACCCAACGGGTAGCGTAGGCCGCTGAACGATCCACCTTGGAGGGATCTTTTCCGGAAAAGGCGCCGCCACCGTGACGTGCCATGCCACCGTAGGTATCTACGATGATTTTTCGTCCGGTCAGGCCTGCGTCACCCACTGGCCCACCAATCACAAAGGGTCCCGAGGGATTGATGATGATGTCGGCGTAGGAGTAGTCCAGGCCAAAGTTCTTCAGCACAGGTTCGATAACGTGTGCTCTTAGATCTTCGTGAAGTTGCTCCTGCGTGACGTCAGCGACGTGCTGTGTCGATACCACTACGGTCTCTACACTTTGTGGCACGTGATGTTCGTCGTATCCGATGGTGACTTGCGTTTTACCGTCCGGCAACAGGTACGGCATCGGTGAGTTCGGCTGCTGACGCACATTGGTCAAGCGCTCAGACAAACGGTGGGCAAGATAAATCGGTGCTGGCATTAACGCCGGGGTCTCATTCGAGGCATAGCCGAACATCAGGCCTTGGTCACCGGCCCCCTGTTTGTCGATTTCGTCGACGGATCCATCACGAGTTTCGAGAGAAGTTGAAACACCATCATAGATATCAGTGGACTGCTGGCCAATGGACACGTTGACGCCACAGGTTGCCCCGTCAAAACCATTGGCCGAGGAGTCATAACCAATATCCAGGATGGTCTTGCGTACGATTTCAGGGATCTCCACATACGCCGACGTACTGACTTCACCGGCGACTTGGACCAGGCCGGTCGTCACCAGCGTTTCGACTGCAACTTTGGCGTTGGAGTCTTTTGCAATGATCGCGTCGAGGACAGCATCTGAAATTTGGTCGCAGATCTTGTCTGGGTGGCCGGCGGTCACGGATTCAGAGGTGAACAGGCGGAGCTCGCCATCGCCGATGCCGGCGTAGGGCTCGTACAAGGATGAAGTATTTTTAGCAGTCACAGTAGGAGAGTTTACCTGCTGTGCGGCTGAAGGGCTCACTGCGGTTCACGGATCGTAAACTTCAGGCCAGTGCGCCAGCGAGTTGGTTAATAATCTCTTCGGCAACGAGGTCTTTAGAACCTTGCACCGGCACATCATCGCTGCCATCAGCGAAGATGATGGTTGCATCGTTATCGTCTTGTCCAAAGACTTTGCCAATACCAACTTCGTTAACTACAAGAATTTCGCAACCCTTGCGCTGCAACTTGGAACGCCCATATTCCAGCGGGGTTGTTTCTGCGTCACCAGTTTCAGCAGCAAACCCAACGATGACGGGTGGGAGCGGCTGACCAGCATCTCGTTGTTCGACGGTGGTCCGTAGAACATCCTCGGTTTGTTCCAGCACGATGGTGGGCGCGGAGTTATCGTCTTGTTTTTTGATCTTTTCATCGGTTGCAGCTGCAGGACGGAAGTCAGCGACCGCTGCAGCCATAATCAGCCCATCTTTACCTTCAGCGTGGTGCAGCACTGCGTCCAGAAGATCTCGGGTCGATTCTATGGATACCACGGCAATATTTTGGTGTTGGGGTGGTGCAATATCCATGGCTCCGGCAATCAGTGTCACGTCGGCACCAGCGCGGGCAGCGGCCAGTGCTAGTGCAACGCCCTGTTTGCCAGAGGAACGATTACCGAGGTATCGCACTGGGTCCAGTGCTTCGCGGGTGCCTCCGGCACTGATGACGACGCGCTTGCCTTCCAGCTTTCCTTGCGAGGGTGTTTCGGTGAGCAGGGCCTTGGTCTGGGACCAAATGTCATCGGGCTCTGGAAAGCGTCCCTTGCCGGTATCAACCCCGGTCAAACGGCCGACAGCTGGCTCAATCACATGCACACCGCGGCCACGGAGCGTTGCGACATTTGCTTTGGTTGCCGCGTTTTCCCACATTTCTGTGTGCATCGCTGGTGCCATAACTACTGGCACGGTGGCCGTCAGTAAAATATTTCCGATCAGATCGTCGGCCAGCCCGGTGGCCGCTTTCGCCAGCGAATTGGCGGTTGCCGGTGCGATGATCACCAGATCGGCTTGACGCCCCTGGAGCACGTGGTTGACTTCTTCAACTGCTTCGAAGGTGTCGTTGTAGACCGGTTGCCCCGAGAGGGCTTCCCAGGTGGCTTTACCTACGAAGTTGAGTGCGGAGTTCGTGGGGACAACGTGGACCTCATGTCCATCTTCGGTCATGAGACGCAACAGCAGTGCGGCTTTATAAGCAGCGATGCCTCCGGTTACACCTAAAACGATCCGCATGATGCCCCCAATCGAGCTAAATGATGCTTTATTCGTCGGTTGAACCTGCGGCGTCTTCGTCTGGCAGTGCAAACGGATCGTCATCATTTGACGGGAGTTCGAAAGTCGGGAACTCTTCGTCCAGCTCCTCTGCAGCGGCGGCCCGTACCTCTTCGACAGGTTTCATTTCCAGCAAACCTGCATCGACTTCGCGCAGTGCGATCGACATTGCCTTTTCGTTGAGCTCGGTATCTACGAGTGGTCCGACATACTCAAAGAGGCCTTCGTGCAACTGGGAATAGTACGCATTGATTTGGCGTGCGCGCTGTGCTGCGAAGAGCACGAGCGCATATTTGGAGTCAACCTTTTCTAGCAATTCATCTAGGGGTGGGTTGACGATACCTTGGGTATTTTGTTCAGTCACTGACTCTCCAATTAGTCCCCCGTAGCGACCGGGGATCGTGGATGTAATGTTCTATGCCATGGCTACTGCTGTGCAGATAACTGCATGACTTCAACCAGCCTGGAAGAAGCTTGTCCAACTGTATCGTTGACAATCACGGCGTCAAACTCTGGTTCTGCAGCCAGCTCTAGTCTAGCGGTTTCCAACCTTCGCTGCTGCTCTTGTCTAGATTCGGTCCCCCGGCCAACGAGTCGTCGCACGAGTTCGTCCCAGCTGGGTGGCGCCAAGAAAATAAACGTTGCTTCCGGCATCGTCTGCCGAACCTGTCTTGCACCTTGTAAATCGATCTCCAACAGGACGTGCTGACCATTGCGAATAGCGGCTTCTACAGTGTCCCTGCGAGTCCCGTACTTGTTTAAGCCATGGACCTCAGCCCACTCCAACATTTTACCCTGTTTTATCAACTCATTGAACTGGGCATGGGTGAGAAATGAGTAATGCACCCCGTCAATCTCACCGGGCCTGGGCTGTCGCGTGGTAGCGGAAACGGATAAGGAAACTTGTGGGTAGTGTTCGCGAATATACTGACTCACTGTTCCCTTACCAACAGCAGTGGGGCCAGCCAAGACAGTCACGGCGGGGACAGTGCCAGAGTGCTCAGGCCGAAGGGTCAATTCTCGTGGCCCGGGAATGACCGGTGGCTTCTGATCTGACAAAATCATCCTCAGCTGGCTGGGTTCAATACGACTGCAATTCCGCTATGGAGTAGGGTACCCCAATAGTAGTGCATACCCAAAAGCGTGAGAACGTTTACGCAGAATTTCGCCTAGCGGCCAAGGGCTTGAATCAACGCTTTACGCTGTCGATGCCCCAAGCCTCGCAGGCGGCGATTCGGCGAAATGTCACATTGCTCCATGATGCCCTGCGCCCGGATTTCGCCGATACCCTTCAGCGACGTCAATAAGTCAATGGTACGCATACGGGCGACGGCATCATCGATATCACTACGCTCGAAAACCTCTGCCAGGGACAACGATCCGCTTGCAAACTCCGTTTTTACTTTAGCGCGCTCAGTCCGGGCATCAAGCGCCTTTTGTCGCGCAGCTTGTCGTTCGGCGGGTGTCAAATCTTTAAGGACCATTGGTTCTGCCTTTCGCACCCAACCCTACCTTGCAAAAGGTAAGGATAGTCACCCCCTGGGGGTGAGTGACTACTCCGTGTATTGACCTACATATAGCCTAGTGAAATGTAGTCTACTTCACATCCAGGTCTTTCCGGGAGTGCTCAATCGCAGCGTGAAGAGCCGGAATTTGTGGGCCCTGCCGCAAAATCGCTCGAGACGAGTTGACTAGGACGTTGCCCCAAGCTGGACCGAATCCTTCACGGATTTCTGCAGCCTGTGCTCCTTGAGAACCATAGCCCGGGGCCAGGATAGGTGCATTGGCCCTCGCCAGGTCGATATTCAGTGCTTTTGCAGCACCGGTCACCGTGGCACCTACAACCAAGCCGACCGATCCCAGTTGTCCAACACCGGCGTTGTCTTGTGACGCAGCATCTACGATACGTTTTGCAACGGACTTGCCATTCTCCGCGGCATGTTGAACAGTTGCACCCTCCGGATTTGAGGTCAAAGCCAGCACAAAAACTCCGCGATTATTCGCAAGTGCGAGGTCAATAGCGGGACGTAATGATTCGTATCCCAAGTACGCAGACAGTGTCACTGCATCGGCAGCCAAGGAGGAACCATCCGCCAGCCAGGCCTGAGCGTAACCGGCCATGGTCGAACCAATATCGCCACGTTTCGCATCGGCGATAGTGACAATATTTGCCTGTCGCGCTAACTCCAGCGTCTCTTCCAACACGGAAAAACCCGCTGACCCAAATCGCTCATACAGTGCGACTTGGGGTTTCAGAGCAGCAACACCGGTCGTCTCGGCTGCAGCCTCGACAATAGTTTTCGAAAACGTTGCGAGGCCTGCGGGATCGTTAGTCAGGCCCCAAGCTTGCAGTAATTCAGTATGCGGGTCGATACCCAAACACAATGGTCCATGCTGGACCATTGATTCGGCTAAACGTGCACCAAATGACTGTGACATTGTGGTCCTACCGTTGGCTTTCAACCACTGCGGCAAGACGGCGATCGTGTTCCTGCAGACTCGTGACATCCCAGGAGTACTCACGCTGGGCTTGTATCGCTTGCAGTGCAGTACCGAAGGCTGCCAGCGTGGTCACTATAGGTACACCAAGTGAATTCGCCGCAGCCCGGATCTCGTATCCGTCTCCGCGTGCTTCAGAACCAGATGGAGTGTTGACGACCAAATCGACTCTGCCATCTTCGAGTTGATCGAGAATGGTTTCTCCCGGTAGGTCGGCATCGCTCGTAATTTTATCGACGGTTTCGGTATCGATACCGTTACGCGCCAATACATCGGCGGTACCGCCAGTTGAGACCAGCTCAAAGCCCAACTCTGTCAACCGTTTGGCATGTGCGACAATGCCACGTTTATCGCGGTTTGCCACTGAGATGAAGACACGACCGTCGGTCGGAAGCTTGCCACCAACTGCATCCTGCGACTTAGCATATGCGGTGTCAAAGTACTTATCGATACCCATGACTTCTCCGGTCGAACGCATTTCTGGACCTAGCAGTGAGTCGACCACACGGCCTTCTGGAGTCCGGAACCGTGTGAAAGGCAGAACTGCTTCCTTGACTGCAATTGGCGCACCAAGTGGCAACGACCAACCGTCATGCGTTGCCGGCAGGTCACCGGTTTCACGAAGTTCTGCGATGGTTGACCCGACGCCAATTTTCGCAGCAGCTTTGGCTAAAGCAACGCCGGTTGCTTTAGACACAAATGGCACTGTACGAGATGCGCGGGGGTTGGCCTCAATAACGTAGAGAATATCAGCGGTCAAGGCGAACTGGATATTGATCAAACCACGAACCCCGACGCCTTGTGCAATGGATTCTGTCGCTTCACGAACCCGAGCCAGGACATCTGGTGCCAGCGTCGTTGGCGGCAACACACATGCGGAGTCGCCAGAGTGAACGCCGGCTTCTTCGATGTGTTCCATGATGCCGCCCATGAATAACTCGTGACCGTCATACAGTGCGTCCACATCGATTTCAATGGCGTCGTCTAAGAATCGATCAACGAGCACGGGATGTTCTGCCGTGATTTCGGCGGTAGCGTTTTTGATGTAGTTCGACAGCTGCTCTTCACCGTAGACAATCTCCATGCCACGACCACCCAATACATACGATGGGCGGACCAGCACTGGGTAACCGATTTCGTCGGCGATGGCTTTGGCATCTTCGAATGATACGGCGGTCCCATTTTTGGGCGCAGCGAGGTCTGCTTGCTGTAGCACCTGTGCGAATAACCCGCGGTGCTCTGCCAGGTCAATGGCCTCAGGGGAAGTACCGAGAATTGTGACTCCGGCATCCGCAAGATCCTGGGCCAATTTCAACGGTGTTTGGCCCCCCAGCTGAACAAAGACCCCTTCAACCGGGCCAGTTTGTTCTTCCGCATGGATAATCTCTAAGACGTCTTCTAAAGTCAGTGGCTCGAAATAAAGTCGATCTGACATATCGGAGTCTGTCGAAACAGTTTCGGGGTTGCAGTTAACCAACACGGTGTCGTAGCCAGCTTGTTGCATCGCCATGGTCGCGTGAACGCATGAGTAGTCGAATTCAACACCTTGACCGATACGGTTTGGACCGGAGCCCAGAATCACCACGGTACGGCGTTGGTGCTCTGCAACTTCGCTTTCTTGACCGTCATAGGACGAGTAATGGTAGGGGGCCTGGGCTATATGCTCACCGGCCGCTGTGTCAACAGATTTATAGACTGGACGAACGCCGAGGGCGTGTCGTACTCCGCGCACCACCGCTTCATCCATGTGGCGTAATTCACCGATCTGACGATCTGAGAATCCGTGACGCTTGGCACAACGAAGAAGATCTTTAGTGAGCTCCTTCGCGGTGCGGAGCTCGGTGGCCACCTCATTGATCAACATCAACTGGTCGATAAACCACGGATCGATTTGAGTCGTTGCGAAGATCTGCTCTGGCGTCGCGCCGCCCAGCAGGGCACGCTGAACCTGTCCCAGTCGCGAGGTTGTCGCTGTTTTGGAGGCTTCCAATAGTTCGGCAACTTCGGCACCGTTTGGCACGGTGAAGTCCAGTTCCGCATCGTTGTCTTGTTCGAGAGAACGCAGCGCTTTTTGCAGTGCTTCAGCGAAGTTTCGTCCCATGGACATCACTTCGCCTACGGCCTTCATGGTGGTGGTCAGGGTCGCATCCGCTGCTGGGAATTTCTCAAAGGCAAAACGCGGGACTTTGACGGCTACGTAATCCAGTGCCGGCTCGAAGGCAGCGGTGGTGGTACCGGTGACGTCATTGGTGAGTTCATCCAGGGTGTAACCCAGCGAAAGTTTAGTGGCGATTTTCGCAATCGGGTAACCGGTGGCCTTGGAAGCCAGCGCTGACGAGCGTGATACACGCGGGTTCATTTCAATAACAATGATGCGGCCGTCTGATGGATCAACGGCAAACTGGATGTTACAGCCACCTGTTGCCACACCGACTTCTCGGATGATCTTGATCGAGATGTCACGCATCTTTTGGTATTCACGGTCAGTCAGTGTCACAGCAGGTGCAACAGTAATGGCATCCCCGGTGTGGACACCCACCGGATCAAAGTTTTCGATCGAGCACAATGCGATGACATTATCGGCGCTGTCGCGCATCATTTCGAATTCGTATTCTTTCCATCCCAGGATGGACTCTTCTAGCAAGACCTCTGAGGTTGGCGAATACTGCAGGCCGGCACCGGCGATGCGGTGCAGGTCAGCTTCGTCATAGGCCATACCGGAACCAAGACCGCCCATAGTAAACGATGGACGTACCACCATGGGATAACCGAGTTCATGGGCAGCGTCGAGTGCCTCGTCCATAGTGTTGACGATGACCGAGCGCGCCGACTCTGCACCGCAACGTTCGACAACGCCTTTAAACGCTTCTCGGTCTTCGCCCAATTCAATTGCCGCAATATTGGCACCGATCAGCTCGACACCATATTGTTCTAGTACGCCGCGCTCATCTAGTTGAATCGCAGTGTTCAACGCAGTCTGACCCCCCAGAGTGGGCAAAATGGCATCGGGGCGTTCAGCCGCAATAATTTTTTCGACAACGTCGGCGGTGATGGGTTCGACGTAGGTCGCATCGGCCATTTCGGGGTCAGTCATAATCGTGGCCGGGTTGGAATTGACCAACACCACTCGAATGCCTTCCGCTTTGAGCACTCGGATGGCTTGGGTTCCTGAATAATCGAATTCGGCAGCTTGGCCGATAACAATCGGACCGGAACCGATGACTAATACGGATGTGAGATCTGTGCGTTTTGGCATGGTCTGGAATTCCTTCGTCTTACTCGCCGGTGGCCATCAGGGTTGCGAATCGGTCAAACACCGTGTGTGGCTCATCAGTTTCTAGTGCCGAGTTTTCTGGGTAGTACTGCACGGTGACAACAGGGAGGTCGGTCAGTTCCAAAGATTCGACCGAATTGTCGTTGAGGCTGTACTGGGTAACGGTGACTTGCCCGTAGTCGGCGTGGGGCGCCGCGTGAGTGCCCTGTTCGGCCTGCAGCGCATATGCATGGTTTTGAGAGGTGATGAGGCTCTGGCCCGAAGCGACGTCATAGACCGGCTGGTTTGGACCTCGTTGAGCCTGCGGCAGCAAGTAGGTTTCAAAACCTAGAGCCAATCCGATCAGTTGATGACCCAGACCAATGCCTAACAGTGGGGTTTTCGCATTGAGCAAGGCCTGAGCAAGGCCAATATGGTCCGCCAAGTCTGCAGGGTTGCCCGGCCCAGAGGAGAGGACGACCCCGTCAACACCAGCTGCAGCGATATCGGCTGCGGTGGTGGAGGCTGGCATGACCTGTACGGTGTTGCCACGTTCTACCAACTGGTTGATCGTTGCCTGACGAACACCGAGGTCAATGAGCGCCACGGTGGCTTGAGCGTTGTCCGCTTCGACAGCATAGGTCTTGTGAGTCGAGACAGTGTCCACCAGCGTTGCTGCCGTGGGTTGAGTCCAGTCTCGAACCTTGGCGATAAGGGTTTCGTCCGAGTCTGCGGCGTCCTCACCGGCAAAAATTCCGGCGGTAACTTGTCCCATCGCCGCGATGTGTCGAGTCAGAGCGCGGGTGTCGACACTGGCGACACCCACAACGTTGGCTTCGGTTAGGACCTCGTTGAGGTCACGTTCGGCCTGCCAATTCGATCGGATGCGGGCTGGATCGCGAACGACGACGCCACCGGGCCAGTAGTGTTCTGATTCGGCATCGCCGGCGTTGACACCGACGTTACCAATGTGAGGGAAAGTAAACACCATGATGGTGGCAGCATTGGAGGGGTTCGTGAGGCTGTGCTGGTATCCGGTCATGGTGGTGTCGAAAACCAGTTGGCCAAATACGCTGCCGGTTGCGGCGTAGGTGGTCCCGGCGTAGATGGTGCCATCCGCCAGGACAAGTTTGGCTGATGTGCTCATGCTGTCTGCCTTCCGTTGGTGAGGATATCAAGTTGTGTGCGAAGTTCTTGGTGCTCCGCGATAGTTCCGGCGCGGAAACCGGTGGTGACGTCGACTTCACCGAGGTTCCAGGTGATGGCCAAGATGCCATCTTTTTCGACAAATTTTCCGGCCATCCCAGAGATGGTGGTGGCACCGGTAATGTCGTGTACGGGAATGAAAAAGTTCGGCTCTCCGGCGCGGAGCACGGCCACTCCGGTCTTGTGCACTTCGACCTGTGCTCGGCCGCGATTCCCCATATGGTGGGCCGTAACTCGCTCGAGAAGTTCTTGGCCGAGTACGGTCGTAACGTACGTGCCTTCGGCTGCGCCCATGGGCTGCTGAGTCAGCAAGGTTTCTGGCACGTCAGCTGGTACAGGGATGTACTGTTGCCGTTTCGTGCGGTTCCGGAAACCAACGATAATACCGACGACGATCCCTGCAATGAGGATTGCGCTCAGCGTTACGGTGAATGTTGTCTCGTCCAAGTGTGGGGATCTTTCCTTATCGGCTGTGTTGAAATGGTGTGGTCACGCGTGCATCAGCTACGACCTGATGTCCACGATAGAACACGTCGGTAACTTGGCCTGATAATTCCATGTTTTTATAGGGTGAGTTTGCTGACTTTGAATCGTGTTCTGTCGGGTTGACCACGAACTTATGTGACGGGTCGTAGACGGCGATATTCGCCACAGCTCCCTGGACCAGCCCGCCGGTGTCGGTCAGCTGCCCCTGATCCGTATGGCGATAGATGCGTGAAGGATTGGCCGACATCACGCGGGCGACGTCGTGCCAACCGATCAAACCGGTATCGACCATGGTGTGTTGGATGACTGGTAATGCGGTTTCCAATCCGGTCATCCCCATCGCCGCCACAACCCATTCACACTGTTTGGTTTCTTCAGTGTGCGGGGCATGGTCGGTGCCCACCGTGTCAATGGTGCCATCAGCCAGGCCTCGCCGCAGTGCAAGCACATCGGAGTCTTTTCTCAGCGGTGGGTTGACCTTATATACGGGGTCGTAGGTTTTGACATAGTCTTCGGTCAGTAACAGGTGATGCGGGGTGACTTCTGCGGTCACGTTGATGCCTTGTGATTTTGCCCAGCGAATCAGTTCTACTGAGCCAGCTGTCGAGACATGGCAGATGTGTACCCGCGAGTCCACGTGCTGTGCGAGCAGAACGTCTCGGGCAATGATAGATTCTTCAGCAACGGCCGGCCAGCCTGTGAGGCCAAGTTCCGAAGACAGCGCCGATTCATTCATCTGGGCGCCTTCGGTCAAACGGGGTTCCTGTGCGTGTTGGGCGATAAACCCGTCAAAAGATTTCACATATTCCAGTGCACGTCGCATCAACACCGGGTCCCAGACGCAGATCCCGTCGTCGGAGAACATCGTCACGTTGGCTGCGGAGTCATGCATGGCGGATAATTCGGCTAGTCGTTCGCCAGCCAATCCCACTGTCACCGCTCCCACCGGATGAACATCAGTCCAGCCGGCCTGTTTGCCAAGGCTAAAAACCTGTTCAACCACGCCGGCGGTATCGGCTACGGGATTCGAGTTCGCCATGGCGTGGACTGCGGTAAAGCCGCCTTTAGCCGCTGCTCTTGTGCCGCTTTCAACGGTTTCCGCATCATTATTGCCGGGTTCGCGTAGGTGGGTGTGCAGATCCACGAGGCCCGGCAGCACAATTTTGTTCGTCGCGTCGATGACGACGGACTCTTCTGCTCTAAGGTTTTGGCCAAGTTCAGCAATAACGCCGTCTGAGTCGATGGCAATATCTGTTTGGACGCCGTCTGGGGTGGTGCCACCCGTGATGAGGTAGGTGATGGTCATAGTGTGGCCTTTCATTGCCCTGGTTGACCTGCAAGCAACAGGTAGAGGACTGCCATACGCACGGATACGCCGTTGGCAACTTGTTCAAGTGCGGTATTTTGTGCGGAGTCGGCAGCAGCCGCGGAGATTTCCAGCCCGCGATTCATCGGTCCGGGGTGCATAATGAGCGTGCCTGCGCCCTCAATGGTCTTGTACCGATCATTGGTGAGTCCCCAACCGCGCGTGTATTCGGCAGCAGAGGGGAAGAAGTCCCCTGACATCCGCTCGGCTTGAACGCGCAACATCATGATCGCATCGGGCTGCTGTGTCAGAAGGGCGTCCAGGTCGTAGTTGATCTCAACCGGCCATGTGGTGACACCGACGGGCATCAGCGTTGGTGGCCCAGATAGGGTGACCTTGGCGCCGAGTGTATGCAGCAACCAAACATTTGAGCGGGCGACTCTCGAGTGCAAAATATCGCCAACAATCACCACGTGGAGCCCGTTGAGGTCTTTACCCGACGCCTGCAGGCCGTGTAACCGGTGACGCAGTGTAAAGGCGTCTAGGAGGGCTTGCGTTGGGTGTTCATGCGTTCCGTCTCCGGCATTGATCACAGCGGACGATGACCATCCGAAGTTTGCCAGTTGCTGGGCGGCTCCAGAGGCCCAGTGTCGCATAACAATTGCATCACCGCCGATGGCCTCGAGTGTTTGGACGGTGTCTTTGAGGGACTCCCCCTTAGACACCGATGAGGTTTTGACGGCGAAGTTCAAGACATCGGCTGACAGTCGTTTGGCCGCAGCTTCAAATGAGGTCCGGGTCCTGGTGGAATCTTCAAAGAAGAGATTGACCACCGTCTGCCCGCGCAGAGTCGGCAGTTTTTTGATGGAGCGAGCTGAAACGGTTGCCATTTCTTGAGCAGTGTCGAGAATCGCCATGGCGTTGTCGTACGACAGATTTCGTGTCGCTAAGAGGTGGCGCATTAGTGCATCACATCCACGATTTGTACTTGGTCCGACGTATAGTCGTCGTCGCCACCGTCAATTTCTGCCAATTGCACCATCACACGTTCCGAGGATGCGGTCGGCAGGTTCTTCCCAACATAATCCGCGCGCAGCGGCAGTTGACGATGTCCGCGGTCTACGAGAACAGCTAACCGGACAGTCCGAGGACGGCCTATGTCGGCAAGTGCATCGAGTGCGGCTCGAATTGTTCGCCCGGAATACAGCACATCATCGACCAATACAACGACGGCGTTATCGATACCGGCCGGTGGGATGATGGTTGTCGCGGGAATCCGTGACTCGGCTCGTGCCAGATCGTCGCGGTAGAGCGTGATGTCGAGTTGACCGGTACGTTCCAGCACAACATATTCTGGCTCAATTTCTGCCAGTTTTTCTGCCAACCGGTTTGCCAGTGGGACGCCACGGCGCGGGATGCCAAGAAGCATAAGATGTTCAACACCGCGGTTGGCTTCTAGAATTTCATGGGCAATGCGAGTCAAGACCCGGTGTATATCGGACTCGGACATCACAGTGCGTGCTTTGCGCACGGGTTCTTGCACCACGATGATCTCCTTTCCCGCCTCACTGGACGGAGCATTAAAGGATCTGCGGGATGTGTGGTGTTCCCGTCAGTTTCACTGAACCCAACTGTAGCATCGGTTGGTCACTACGGGCGGTCAGTTACAGAAACAGCGTCGGTTTAAGTTCTTGGAGTCGGCCTAGCACGCCGTTGACATAAGTTGGTGAGTCATCGTTGGAATACTCACGAGCCATGTTTACGGCTTCATTGACGGCAGCGCCGTCAGGCACTTCCTCGTTGAACAGCAATTCCCAGGCGCCCAATCGCAGGATGGACTTGTCCATCGGTAGCATGCGTTCCATGGTCCAACCGTGGGCATACTGAGCGAGGAGTTCATCAATTTGTTCTTGATGGGTAATCACCCCGTCAAGAATGTTCGTAGTGTAGGGATTGATGGTTTGTTCAGTGTAATCGCGTCGACGCTGCAGGGCCTCGAGCGGTGGGGTGTTGCGATGTTCGGCTTCGAACAGGATTTCTAGAGCACGACGACGCGCCCTTCCTCGGGAGCCGATCTTTCGTGACTGATCTTTTTGATTCTTAGACAATGTGGTGATGCTCCGTGCCAGCGTTATTCTGTCGCCCGGCCTTGGTATTCACCATTACGGGTGTCTACTTTAACCTTGGTTCCAACTTCCATGAACAGCGGTACCTGAATTTCGTACCCGGTTTCCAGCGTTGCTGGCTTTGTACCGCCCGATGAGCGGTCGCCCTGCAGACCAGGCTCGGTGTATGTGATTTCTAGAACCACCGATGGCGGAAGTTCGAGATACAGTGGCGTACCGTCTGAAATAGCAATCTGCGCTTTGTCGTTTTCGAGCAAGAAGTTCGCGGCATCGCCAACGACGTTTGCTGGCACCATGATCTGGTCAAAGGTGGTCAGATCCATGAAGACAAATTCATCGCCATCACGGTACAGGTACTGGTACTCCGAACGGTCTACGCTGGCAAATTCGAGTTTAGCGCCGGCGTTCCATGTCCGGTCGACGATTTTATTCGAGGTCAGGTTTTTGATTTTGGTGCGGACGAATGCCCCACCTTTACCTGGTTTGACGTGCTGGAACTCTTGGACCTGCCACAGTTGGCCGTCGACGACGACAACCGAACCGTTTTTAATGTCGTTACTGGTGAGCATAACCATGAGGCGTATTCTCCGTTGAAGTTTTATGATAGGTACATATTCTGGCAGATTCCAGGCGCGGTCGCATAACTTGACCTTGGTCTAGTGTAGACCACGGCCGAAATTATGCGGTGATCTAGTCTGCGATTTCTTGGTAAGCCGCAAACAACAGTGACTCATCTGGCACGTCGTAGATGATCGGTGAACCTTGAGATTCGAGCAGGATGAAGCGGAGTTGCTCGCCGCGGTTCTTCTTGTCTCGACGAATACCGTCCAGCAGCGTCGCCCAGCGGTCGCCGTGATACGAAGTCGGAAGGCCTATACCTTCGAAGATGTTCTTGTGCCGTTCCACCGTCGCGTCGTCGAGACGTCCAACGGAACGAGCCAATTCTGCAGCAAAGACCATGCCTACAGCTACTGCAGCGCCGTGACGGTACTGGTACCGCTCTGCCAGTTCAATCGCGTGGCCCAGGGTGTGTCCGTAGTTCAGCATGTGCCGCTCGTTGGACTCTTTCAGGTCCTTTGTGACGACGTCCGCTTTGACTTGTACGGCGCGCTCTATGAGTTCTCGTAAGACTGGCGAGTGAGGATTCGTGACTTGGCTCTGATGTTCTTCAATGAGGTCCAGAATGCGCCCGTCCGAGACGAAACCGCACTTGACCACTTCTGCCAGACCTGAAATGATCTCGTTTTTCGGCAGAGTGAGCAAAGTATCGAGATCTGCTAGGACCCCTGCGGGTGGGTGGAATGACCCCACGAGGTTTTTGCCTTCTGCTGTATTGATACCGGTTTTACCGCCGACTGCAGCATCCACCATACCTAATAACGTCGTGGGCATATGAACCACACGTACACCACGCAACCAGGTGGCTGCGACAAATCCGGCCAGGTCTGAAACTGCTCCCCCGCCAACCGACACAACGGCGTCGGAGCGGGTGAAATCACTTTGCCCTAAGACTTGCCAGCAGAACGAAGCGACTTCGATGTGTTTGCCCTCTTCCGAATCTGGGATCTCTACCAGAATGGCGTTATAGCCGGCTTCATCGAGTGCTGATTTCACCACGTCACCGGTGGCCCGCAACGCACGGGGCAGGATAATCGCTACGCGGTACGGATGGGGGCCCAGGATGGCCGGCAATTTGGACAATAATCCACGACCAATGACGACATCGTAGCCTCCGTTGATTTCATTTGCTCCTCCGCCGGAGACGGGAATCACGGTGGGCTGGTCAGTGCTATCAGTTGTCGTGTTTTCAGGCATAGAGGTAATCGTTTTCCTTGACAAAAATTGTTGGTGTCCGTCGATAATCTTAGTAGCCACGTCATCTACGTCTAATCCGGTCGTGTCGATCACGTCGTGGGCTGTTGCTTGGAACAGGTCGAGTCGTGCGGTACGAATTCGTGACCAATTACGGGCCGGATCCCCCGCCAACACTGGCCGAGCGGAGGCATCGCCGAGCCGTTCTAATGCCTGTTCTTCGCTAACGTCTAAAAATACAACGTACCCACGGCCGCGAATAATTTCGCGATTAGCACTCCGAAGTACCGCGCCTCCACCCAGCGACAGCACCCCGAGATCTGTCGTATCTACGACTTCCGCGATGATGTCCTGCTCTGCGTCGCGAAACGCCGGTTCCCCATGGGCCGTGAAGTATGTGCCAATTACGCCGTGACGTTCGACGAATAGCGCATCGGTATCGGTGTACAAAGCGCTCAGTCGTTGTGCTAGATGTTGCCCCACGATGGACTTACCAGAACCCATGGGACCGATCAGAATGATCGGAGTTGACTGGTCAGACATGGTTATAACGGGTCACCCATATCGTCGTGAGTTGCTACGTCTTCGGCAGGTTCAGGCACGGGTTTCAGGGCACCGATGAAGGCCTGCATATTGCGGCGAGTTTCTTCAACAGAATCGCCCCCGAATTTCTCCAGCACTTCTTCGGCGACGACGAGTGCGACCATGGCCTCGGCGACGACGCCGGACGCTGGAACAGCTGTTACATCAGAGCGCTGATGGTGCGCCTTGGTGGCATGACCGGTTGCAAGATCAACGGTTTGCAGCGCCCGCGGGACAGTAGCGATGGGCTTCATTGCAACGCGCACGCGGATTGGTTCACCGGTGGACATCCCGGCTTCAATACCCCCGGAACGCTGGGTTGTTCGGGCTACTGAGCCATCAGA
>NZ_JAKDKW010000037.1 GCF_030453185.1 Yaniella sp.
CTGTAGATAAATCTTCGACATGTAGGAATCTTCCGTTCATGATGATGAGAGGTTTTCAGAAGCCATCCTGGTTGCACAGTCCGGCTCTCGGCCGCACTCGTGGCACGACCACACATCACTGTAAGGAAGCCGTATAACGCGCAAATCACCATAGAGTGAATACGGCAACAACTCTTTTTCGGGCAGCTCGGGCCGCGCCCGTTGTGAGCTCGAGGCGCAGTATGTAGCTCCATTCCCGGCATTGTTATAGACAAATCCGGCGATTCTTGATGCGGATCGATTCACCGCACGTTCAGACGTATGACCCAGCTCACTGGCGGTAGACATTTTCACCCCAGGATTCACTACAGTTGGGCACATGAAGATTTTGCTGTTGGGGTTTGGCTCCATTGGTCGGCACATCGTTCGACTCCTCGATCACGAGTTCACCGCCATGGTGCGCGACATCGCCGCTCACCGCGAGCGCGGCACCCACGGTGTCCGGCTGATCACCGAGCAGCACTTCGAAAAGGCCCTGGGCGAAGCCGATCTGGTGGTTGAGGCCGCCGGGGTGTCGGTGGCCAAAGCATTCCTCCCCCGGGTCAATAAGCCCTTCGTCCTCACTTCGGTGGGCGCCCTGGCCGATCCGATCACCGCCGAGGCTTTAATGACGCCGCACTTGCACGTGACCAACGGTGCCATCGGCGGATTCGACGTCCTCGAGGCCGTCGCAGATCAACTTGACCACGTCTCGATCACCACATCGAAAGCTCCTACCGGCCTCATTCAACCCTGGATGTCGCAGAGCGAGGCCAACCGGCTAGAGGAACTCACCGAAGCCGAAACCATCTTTACCGGTAACCCGATTGATGCCATCGAAATATTCCCCGGCAATGTCAATGTCGCGGTCGCACTCGCCTATGCCACACGAGGCTCGAAACCACTGACGACGTCACTGGAACGCGTCAAAGTCCAGTTGGTCGCAGATCCGGTGCGCACTGATTCGGCACACCTGGTCGAAGTCTCCGGTGAGGCAGGGAAATTCAAATTCGAGTTCGTGTCCTCCCCCAGCCCGATCAACCCCGCAACATCGGGGACGACGGCGCTATCGTTGGCAGCAACCATTCGGCGCCTTGAACCGCATATCCGTCGCGGGTAATCGCAAGACATCCCTAACTCCTTGGCATCACGTGTCGAATTAGGATGGTGACGTGAGACAAACCGAGTCAGACTCCGAGACAAGTGCAGCCCTGGGTGAAGGTACACGAAAATCCGCGGCCCGAGTAGAATCCCGAGCGATTTGGGCTTCCATCAGCTTCGCCGCGGTGGCAGTCGTCATTGGTCTCATCACATTCTCGGGCAGACTCACGCCCCTATCAGCCAACTATTCGGTGGGCACGGTCGCTGGCGTCACGGCTGGTATCGCCGCGGGGGCGTCGGCAATGCTCGGACTCATCATTGCCACGAAACCACAACAGGGCAGCCTACGATGGATGCGTCACCGATTTTGGGGCTGGTGGCTCGTCGATTTCATCGGGCTGATCATCATCCACGGGGCCATCGCCACGCTGGCATCGCTGAGCACCTTCCGTCTCTTCCAGCAAGCGTTTCAAGGATTGGTCGTCGATGCGATTGCGGCCACCGTGATGCTGTGCTTAGCCTGCGCGGCGGCGGCATATTTTGGCTTCAGCTCGGCTTCGCGCGTGTCAGCCGCGTCGATATCTACCCTCCTCGCCCTGTTCATGGCGGCGGGTGTGTTGGCCTCCATGCTGCTGGCCGAGAACCCCTACTGGTGGCACAGGTTCTTCTCGGAATTGGGGACCCGTCAGGCAGGCGTGCTGTCGTTCTGGACCTTCAACACCACCATCACCGTTTCCGGGATTGTGCTGACCACCCTGGCCAACTTCATCACCCAGGATCTGTATACCTGGACAGCCCACCGGCGTCGCCAGGGCAAACGTCAGGGTTTCGTCCGAATGCTCAAGGGCGGCATGATCGTGATGGGGATCTGCATGATTGGGCTGTCCTTGGTGTCGATCCATATCAATGACCCGATCCACACAAGCTTCGTACAGATTTTGGCTGTCACGTTTGGGATCCTGTTGCTCAGCGCTCCACTATGGCTGCCGGGCGCGCCGGCAGCGATGTACGTCATCAGCTACCTGATGCTAGGACTCAGTATCCTCGCGGCGGCCCTGTGGAAACCGCTGGGCTACTATAATCTGACCGCGCTCGAACTCGCTTTCGCGGGGATCATCTTCGCCTGGTTGGTCGTATTGATTCGAACGGTTGACGGCATGATCTTCGATGTCACCCGGCAGCAGCATCCCGACTCACAGCCCGAGAATCATGAGTACACAACGACCGAGGGAGCCGCACCGTGAGTCCTTCTCGTTCACCGCGCACCGGCGCACAGTTAGGTCGGGAAGGTATCGTGCTGGCCGGCGCCGGGGCCGCTATCGCCCTGCAGGTTGCTCACCGTTCGGTAGCCGCCGGGGTGCAACAGCATTCCGATTTCACTGCTGACCCGCTGGGCAGATTGTCTCGCACCCTGCAGTACATCTTCGCCATCGTGCTGCCAGAAGCTCATCCGGCCCGCGCCACCGTGACCAACTGGGTGAAGCACGCCCACGACCCGGTTGAAGGCATTGTCGACGGCGCACGGTACAGCGCAGCCGACCCGGAGACGCAGCGCTGGGTCACCGCCACGCTGTATTGGACCGCCGAACAAATCCGCTGGCGCATCTGGGGTGAGCAGCATCCCGACGACGCAGAGCAGATTTACCGCAACTACGCAGTGCTCGGCACTGCGCTAGGGATGCCCCACGAGTATTGGCCTCAAGATCGTAGCGCCTTTCAACAATACTGGGACCGGCAGTTATCAGCCCTAGAGGTCACTGCCGCTGCACGGCAAATTATGGCCAACCTCTTTGCCGCCCAAAGCGCTCCCGCCTGGCTGCGCACCGGTATGCCGCTGGCACGATTTCTCACCGCCGGACTCTTACCCGATCAGATCCGCGTCCAACTCGACCTGGCCTGGGACAGTGTCGATTCGCGACGAGAGGACCGCCTCTGGCGTGTGGTTCGCAAAGCCTACCCGCGCCTACCCGCCGGCATCCGACATGCACCCGCGAGAGTCGTAGTGGGCGGGCTTCGGTACGCTTGAAACACAATGATTCGATCGGACCGTTTTGCGGATGCGCCCCTCGAATTGCACTTCACCGTTCACCGCTGTCGGTGTCTGAAGGTACCGCGTCCCTTGATGAGCGGCTCGAGCGGACCATTCTATGACCAAGAAATATGTCGGGACAACGGACGAAGCCTAACTCTCCACAATGAGAGGGATTCTCTTCGTTTTGCGCGCGCACGTAGCTACACTTGATGTAGACAAGACCTACAGGAGACCCCAAAATGTCGGTTGCACCCGTTGAATTTCCCACCATTGAAGAACTCGAGATTCGACGTCAGAGCTTATTGCATGACGCCGGAATGACCTTCGAGGAGCTGCTCAATGGAGAATATACACGTTCCTTGGCTAGGTCCCAGTACGTTATTTTAGATCGGATTCGAGGAATCGATTTCTTGCTGGAGGCCTGAGTTTCACATCAGTGATACAACTGAAGACCACGATCTGATACGCCCACTAGCCGAAGATTTCAAAAATAATCTGTCTGAAACCTTACAGACCACCCTGGGCGATTCCTATACGCCAAACAGTCTTGAAGTAGTTGCTGTTGGTCCCAGAGTTTCAATCGAACCTCGAGAATTACCGATTGAAATTACAACCAACGGAGAGCACAGTTTCGATCTCAGTGTCACCTATGCTCTTAGCCTCAGCACCAATAAAACATTTTTGGCGGTGGAGAAGAGTAACTTTAAAGTCACTCCCATAAACAAGACCGCTGATGCCGCTTCTGGCCCTCTCATAACATTTGATTACATTCGGAGCCCCAGATCTCGGGACGTACCGACAGCCCATCTAAACCTCGATTCCCACAATCCCGCGTTTTTACCGGCATTGGCCCATGCCGGGGCTAGCCGAAGAGTGAATAATCGACGAAACAAAGCACAGAAACGAACCGATAAAGCCTCAGAGTACTGGAATGAACACGGGGCTGAAAGTGATGTACACGTTCCACTCGGTGGCGCTCGCTTCCGTCCTTGCCTCGAAGACGTCCTAGAAATGCTAATCAATGAGTTTGGCATAGATCGAGCGCAAGAAGACTGGCGCAAAGCGCTCGCAGAGGGACGTAGGCGATGGCGGGATTATCAACTGCTTGCCGCGGTGAAAGACAATCCTACGACGGCAGTACAGCAGTTACGCGAGCTCGGCTACAGAGTTGAATGGGCTGGAGCGGACGCTCCCCCCACAACCAAACACGACCAAACTCGAACGATTTTGAACAGACCTCGATCGTCCTACCTATACAGATCTTCGTATTCGCTACGAATAACCTTCTTATCGATCTTGCCCACCGAGGTGGCTGGGATTTCATCGACCACCATGAACTGTTCGGGTAGCTGCCACTTGGCAAAGTCCTTGGAGAGGTGCTCGTGCACTTCTTCTTTGGTGATCTCTTCACCGTCGAGCAGGACCAGCAACATGAACGGGCGCTCATCCCATTTTGGATGTTCGAGTCCAACAACGGCGGCCTGGTTGACCTTCGGGTGGCCAACCATCGCATTTTCCATGTCGATCGAGGAGATCCACTCGCCACCGGATTTGATCACGTCCTTTAACCGGTCGGTGATTTTGATGAAAGCATTCTGATCGATCGTGGCCACGTCGCCGGAGCGCCAGTACCCGTCCACAAATTTATCCGCCATTTCGTCTTCCGACATGCCGTGGTAGCTCGCGGTGATCCACGGGCCCTTGATCAGCATTTCGCCTTCGGTTTTGCCATCGGCTGGCACCTCGTTACCGACGCCGTCGACGATTTTCATCTCGACGTTGACCGGGAGGCGACCCTGCTTGGAACCATAGGCCTCAACCTCTTCGTCGGTCAGGTGAGCGCGCATGGCCGGGGTAATGCGGTTGACCGACACCAGCGGCGAGGTCTCCGATGCACCATAGGCGTGCACGACCTCGGCGTTGAAGGCTTTCTTGTACTCGGTGATCATCGATAGCGGTGGTTCAGTACCGCCACACAGCAGACGCAGACCGGTGAGATCCTCAACGCCCTTGGACTTGAGCACCTGGAGCATCGGCGAGAAGATCGCTGGTACACCGTTGGTCACGGTCACACCTTCCTCGGTCAGCGCGCCGGTGATTTCCCCGAGGGTTTCCGCCGAGAACTGGCCGGGCAGCACAAGCTTCGCCCCGGCCAGCACGGCGGCCTGAATAGTGCCCCAGGTCAGCACGTGAAACATCGGGGTGATCGGCATGACCACATCAGTCGGGGTGACGCTCAGACCATTGATAAACGCATAGGCGTGTAGGAATTGCGAACGGTGTGAATAGAACACGCCCTTTGGACGCCCGGTAGTACCGGTGGTGTAGCCTGCCGCAAACGCCGACGTTTCCGACATGTTGGGCCACTCTTCCAACGGTTCGACCTCCGCGATGAGGTCCTCGTAGTAAACGGCGTTGGGCAGATTGTGCTCAATTTTCCCGTCAGAAAGGATGACCCAAGTTTTTACATGCTCGGCACGCTGCGCAATCGACTCCATCATCGGCACCAGGGTCTCATCAACCATGACCACCGAGACTTCGGCATCTTCCATGACATACATCAGGTCTTCTTCACCCAGGCGAAGATTCAACTGGGTGAAGACCGCACCTACGGCCGGTACTGCCCAGTACAGTTCGTAGTGGCGCAACGAGTTCCAGTCCATCACCCCAACGCGATCGCCTACGCGAACGCCAAGTTTGGCCAGGGCCGCTGTGCCGCGTTCAATGCGGTCAAAATTTTCTTTATACGTGGTGCGGCCCCACTCACCCTTGGAATTGCGGTGCACGATTTCCGTATCCGGGTATGAGCGAACGGACTGGCGGATGAGGGTACCCATGGTGAGCTGGTAGTCGTCTTGCATGGTGGAGGGATAACCGTGAACAACAGGCGACATAGTGGTCCTAACATCGAGAAACGAGAAAAGTGTGCTGTACACCACAGTATATGAGTGTTGTGGCCCCGTGAAGTTATGCTGACACTTTTACTGCAAGTGAAATCGTGCGGCAGGACGTTCAGTCTTCATAATAAATTTCAACCCGACGATTGGCAGCCAAGGTGCCGGGTTCTTCCGGATCTTCGGTTTCAGCCGGTTCCGAATCACCCAGCCCCTCAACAGAAAGCTCAAAGTCGGATCGTTCTGTTTCGAGTACTGCAGCGACGGCATCGGCACGCTTTTCGGAGAGTTCTTGATTATCAAAGTCAAAGGAATCGTTAACCGGCCGGGAGTCGGTGTGCCCGGTGATTTCTACGGCGGCACCGTCGGGGACGTCGGCGACGAGTTCCTCGATCTTGTCCGCAGCGCTGTCGGGCAGTTCCCAGCTGTTGGCTTCGAACAGGATGTCAGTTTCCAACACGATCACGTTATCTTCTTCCGACTCACGATCGCCAAGATGTTCAACGAATCGGTCGAGGTCGTAACGGATGATCGCATGCTCTGGGTTGTGCGCAAGCACTGCACTATCCCAGCTCTCACCGGAAAGCTCGGGCTGCTCGGTGGCCTCTGGCAACGGAGACGCATATTCGGCATCCGCCGGGAGCGCACCGGTCATACAGAACGCAACGATACAGCCGGCCGACAACACTCCCAATGACGTAGGACGACGCGCATCATGCATCGTCATCGCTCTCCTCCTCGGAGGTTTGACCCGTGCCTGCAGAACCGGGCTCGGCGTCGCCCCAGTCGATGTGTACGTCCCGGAATTCTTGTGCACCTGGGATCACTGCGACGTCGACGGTGTCGATGTCATCCTCGGGTGCCGGGAAATACGCCCAGTGCAGGTATTGCTCACCCGAGCGGACTTCAACATCACCGATCGCTGACGCCCAGGTGCCGCCTGCGTGATCGCCACTGAGCCAGCCGCCACCTTGGACGCTCGGGTGCGTCACTTCGCGGGGCACATGATAAGCCTTCATGTTCTGTCGATCACTCACAACAGGCGCCAAGACACCACCGACGGCTCCATGCAAATCGCTAAACTGAACAGCTTCGCCCTCATCGTCAAACTCCGGCTGGAAAACCACTGAAACCAGCATCGTGTCACCCTCGACCTCCGGAGTCAGGAGCCCCATAGTGATCTCGCCTTCATGCTCTTGCATCGGATACGTGATGGTTTCTACGGCGTCATCCATACTCGCGGTGGCGTCTTGCGGACTCTCCGCATCAGCAGTCCCCTCTTCCGCTTCCGCATCTTCAGCCGAGCTTCCGTCGGAGGCGATATCGCCCGACTCGGTCTGGTCCACGGCTGGGCTCCCCTCGGAGCCCTCATCGCCCCCTGTCCCACACGCCGTCAAAAGAAATAAACCCAACATCGCTAATGCCGGTTTTGCTGTTCGCGCCATCGAGCGGAGCCTCTCCTCGCCTGGATATCGTCGACACGATTTTCATTCGGGGCAGATAGCAGAGTCAACCCTTGACGCCTCCGGTAGGCTGTCGAGGTAAAGTGACTCTCATCACCTCAGCTCATCATTCACCGCAGTCCTCCATGGACCAGCCTCAAGGGGTTCCATAGCAATGACTCAACTACTCGATATTCTCGACCAGATTAGCGGCTTCGTCTGGGGGCCGTTCTTCCTCATCCCGCTGCTACTGGGTGTGGGGCTCTATCTCACCATCCGACTGGGAGGGTTGCAATTCTTCAAGCTGATTCCGGCCCTCAAGCTCGGAATCCTCAAGCGCAAAGACCCCGGCTCCAAGGGAGATATTTCTCAGTTCCAAGCATTGACCACGGCGCTGGCCGCTACAGTCGGTACCGGAAATATCGTCGGTGTTGCCACAGCTTTGGCCATTGGTGGTCCCGGCGCGCTGTTCTGGATGTGGGTTACCGGGCTCGTGGGCATGGCCTCAAAATATGCTGAAGCCTATCTCGGCGTCCGCTTCCGTGGCACAGATACCGCCGGCGAGAAATCCGGTGGCCCGCAGTACTACCTCGCACGCGGAATTAAAGGTCCGTTCGGCAAAGTCCTGGCACTCTCATTCGCGATCTTTGCAGTCATCGCATGTTTCGGCATCGGCAATATGACCCAGGGCAACGCCATTGCCGCCAACGTTGAGAGCAGCTGGAGCGTCCCCATTTGGATTACCGGCCTCATCCTCACCGTGGCCGTCATGCTCGTGCTCGTCGGTGGCATCAAGTCTATTGGGCGGGTCACAGCAGGCCTCGTGCCAATCATGATTATCTTCTACATCCTGGGCGCAATCTTCATTTTGCTGGCGAACTTGAGCGCTCTGCCAGGCGCTATAGCCCAAATCTTCACCGATGCATTCACCGGCACCTCAGCCGCCGGCGGTTTTGCCGGCTCAGCCATCATTATCGTCATTCAGTATGGTGTGGCACGCGGTATGTTCTCCAACGAATCCGGTCTGGGCTCCGCCGCCATCGCGGCGGCTGCAGCACAAACAAGCCACCCGGTCCGTCAGGGCCTGGTCTCCATGACGCAGACGTTTATCGACACCATCATCGTGGTCAGCTTCACCGGCCTGGTCATCGTGACCACCGGATCCTGGAGCGCAACCGACCCGAATACCGGCGAACAGCTCGAAGCCTCACTGATGACCGGCGAAGCATTTAGCAACGGCCTACCCGGACAATGGGGCCACTGGATTGTGACCATCGGCCTGGTGCTCTTCGCATTCTCCACGATGCTTGCCTGGTCCTACTATGGCGAGCGCAACATTGAACGCCTCTTCGGGCGCCGCATGGTCATGCCGTTCCGCGTATTCTTCTCACTCATCGTATTCATTGGCGCCACTTCAGAGCTCGAAGTAGTATGGCTGTTCTCCGATATCTTCAATGGCCTGATGGCGCTGCCAAACCTCATCGGTCTGGCGATAATGTCGGGACTCATTGTGCGCGAGACGAAGCACTACCTCAAACACGATCCGAAACTAGAAGCAAACGCCAACGAGATCGAAGCATTCATGGCCGAACGGCCCGGCTGGGACGAATGGAAATCCGGCGACGTGATCGGCTCTTCGCACAACTACGGTGTGGGCAAGAACGAGCCACCCGCCTAGATGTAGCTCCTCCAGGTAGCCGATACCGCTTCGCCGTCGCATCCACCCTCGGCTTCCTCGTCGGGTGTGTGCGGCGGTGTCGCCATGAAAAGGGGTAGACGGCTGCTGCTCCACCACGTAGCGTTGCGACTACCAGGCCTTCAGCGGGAACCGGTCCAGGGCCGAAAACCAGGAGGAAATAATGGTCGATAATATTTATAACATCACCGAAATCGTAGGCACTTCGCCTGATGGAACCGACGCCGCAATTGCCAATGCCATTCAAGAAGCGTCCAAAACACTGAACAACCTCGATTGGTTCGAGGTGCAGTCGGTACGCGGGAATCTCAACGAGGGACGCGTCGTCGACTGGCAAGTCACCATCAAGATCGGCTTTCGCCACGAAGCCAAAGGTCAGTAAGAACCATAAGACCCCTTTTTGGACGCGGTGCGGTGCTTCAGCACTGTAGCGCGTACCTATGCCGATGTTAGGAGCAGCATGCCTCGCACCACCATGGCCATCGGATCACTCCTCATCATCATGGGAATTATCGCCTATGTCGCCACGGCATTTGCCAGTTGGACGGCACTAATACCTGCCATCCTCGGGCTTATTATTGTTATTTGTGGTCTCGTCGCGCTCGTGAGGCCTAAAGTCGGCCTTATCCTCGCGCTGGTCGTTTCGGTCTTGGGAATCCTCGGGACCTCAATGAACGTCATGCAACTGGGTGAACTCATCGCAGGCGACGCCGAACGTCCAGCCGCTGTTATCACCAGCGCACTAACCTTCATTCTGCTCATCATCTTTGTGATCGTTGGAATACGTGCGCTGGCCACCGTTCGCGGCAGGGCCGGCATCGAGGCTTCGAACGACGAAGCATAAGTTATTGCACCCCTGCCTCCCGTAGGGCCTTTTTCGAGATCTTGCCCGTCGCGGTTTTGGGCACCTGATCAATGATCATGACGTCCTCGGGAATCTGAATTGCCTGGCTTTTTTGTTGTACGACAAGCGCGAGCTTTAAACACCAACGTCGCCAAGAAACGAATTCCTGACGACGTTAGTTTGAGATATTTGAGCCTTCGGACTTAGAACTCGCGGGCGATGAGTTCCTTCATCACTTCGTTCGTGCCGGCATAGATCTGCTGAACGCGGGCCCCGGCGTACATGCGGGCGATTGGGTATTCCATCATGAAACCGTAGCCACCCCACAACTGCAGGCAGCGGTCGAGCACCGAGTTCTGAACATCGGTGGCCCAATACTTGGCCGCGGATGCCTGTTCGCTGGTCAGGTTGCCTTTATCGTGTTCGGCGATGCAGTAGTCGACGAAGGTTTTGGTTGCCAGTACTTCGGTTGCACACTCAGCCAGCGTGAACTTGGTGTTCTGGAAGTCCATCACGGTCTGGCCGAACAGTGTGCGCTCTTTGGTGTACTCGATGGTCTGACGCACAGCAGTCTCAGCTTGGCCAACAGCGGTGATCGCAACGGCCAGGCGTTCTTGTGGCAACTGCTGCATCAGCTGTCGGAAGCCTTTACCGTCGCCAGCTTCGCCCCCGAGGATATTGGCGGCAGGTACACGCATGTCTGTAAAGGACAGTTCGCGGGTATCTTGTCCATGGGCTCCGAGTTTTTCGAGCACACGGCCGCGAGCAAATCCTTCGAGGCCATCAGTTTCAGCAACCACCAGCGAAACACCCTTACCACCTGGGTTGTCGTTGGTGCGAGCAACAATGACAACCAAGTTGGCTTGGGAGCCGTTGGTGATGAAGGTCTTGGAACCGTTGATGAGCAGATCATCGCCGACGCGGGTTCCGGTGGTCCGGATAGCCTGCAGATCCGAGCCAGTGGTCGGTTCGGTCATGGCGATGGCAGCAACGAGTTCACCAGTGGCCAGCTTCGGGAGCCAGCGCTGTTTCTGTTCTTCGGTACCGTAGGCCACGATGTAGTGGGCGACGATGGTCGAGTGGATGCTGTAACCCCAAGAATCATCCCCGGCTAGGCCCTGTTCGTAGAGGATGGCGGCTTCGTGGGAGAAGTCTGCGCCACCGCCACCATATTCTTCGGGCACGGAGACCAGTAGCAGGCCGTTGTCGCCGGCTTTGTTCCAGAGTTCGCGGTCGACCTCGTGGTTTTCGGCGAAGCGTTCCTGGTTCGGAGTGAGCTCGTTGGCCATAAATTCGCGTGCCATTTCACGCAGATCGGCGTGTTCTTCGGTTTCCCAGATGGGGTTGTAGTTATCCAAGATCATGGTGATTCCTTAGCGAGTTGAGACCTTTCCGGTCTTTTCGGCAATTGGGGAGATAAAGATGGGCTTGATCAGCCAGGCGATACCAACGGTGACAGCGACAGATACCGCGAAGACGCCGATGCCCCACCAGTCGCCGGCATCACGAGAGGTAAACATCATGTTCAGATTCGACAGCACCCCGGTAGTAAATACCAGGAACAGGTGCACCAGGATGAACAGGATGAAGTAGACCATGGTGCCGAAGTGGATCTTGCGAGCCACCGGTAGCGTGAACGCCTTATTGATCCCAGCGTTTTGTGGCCACCATGTCGACAACCGCAAGCCGGTCAGAACTGCAAGCGGTGCCGCAATGAATACGGTGAGGAAGTAAGTCATGACTTGCAGGGCGTTGTAGTACACCCACGAGTTTTCTTCCGGCCAATCCAAGGACACATACTGCAGCCCAGCCGACACAATATTGGGGAAAATATCCCAGTTAGTGGGCACGATGCGCATCCAGTGACCAGTGGCAAACACCATGATGTAAAAGAACAACCCGTTGGCCACCCACAGCACGTTAAACGACTGGTGAATCCACTGTTGGATCGACACCTTTTGCGGGGTATTCTTCTTCCCTGGTGAATAAAATCCGCCATCATTGGGCGTCCAATAGGCTTCCGGGCGTTCTTGATTCCGGATCAAAAACCCTGATCGAATCACCATGACGATGATGAAGAAGTTAAAGAAGTGCTGCCAACCAACCCACCCCGGGATCCCGGCAACCACACCATCTGGGTGGGTTGGGGTGCCATCATAGGTCGCAATAAACTCAGCCACCGGATCCAAGGTACGTACCCACTGGGCGAGCAAAACTATCCCGGCGGCGACCACGGCAACACCCAATAATGTCAGCAGTGCCTTGCGCAACTTCGAGGGTTCCTTGACAACATCTTTTTCAACCGTTTTGGTTGCCGCAGGCTTGGCCGCCGGTGGTGGAGTCACCACATCCGGCATCTTCACCTCGGGCTCCGAGGCTGGTGCAGACTCGGCAGCCGGCGCACCCATACGCTTCTTGGCAGGCTCAGCCGATGTAGCTTCTGCAGCAGGCGGTTCCGCAACCGGCGCTGGCTCCTCAGCAACAGCTGGAGCAACACTATCGGGGTGGCCCACCGCAAGTGGTTGCCACCCTTGCATCCGACGCCGAGGCAGATCCTCAGTCACTGGCACAGGTGCAGCTTGCACCGATGCGGCGGCAGGTGCTGGTGCTGCCGCAACTGCAGTCTCCGGCTCTGCAACAGCAGGAGCCGAGACGGGCTCCGAAGTTGCTGCAGGCGCAGCCTGTGCAGCATCGTGAGCAACCGACAACGGCTTCCAGCCAGCCATGCGACGACGCGGAATCTCTGGATCTTGAATCGGACCAGACGATTGCGCGGGTTGTGCAGGGGCAACAGTTTGCTCTGTGTCAGCCGTAGCGACCGGCTGTTCCGCGACCGATTCAGCCGGCGTGCTTTGTGGCACTTCGGCTACTGGATTCGGCGCAACAGCAGCGGCGGTGGTAGGTGCTGCAGTATTAGCAACCGATAATGGTTGCCACCCTTCCATCCGGCGCCGTGGCACCGCAGGGTCTTGCACTGAACCAGACGAAACAGGTGCCTGAGCGCTGGCCGCTGGTTCCGCAGGTTGTTCGACCTGGGGTTCAGCAACTGGAGCACTAGGCGCTGGTGTCGGCTCGGCTGACACCTGTTCGGGCGCAGTGGACTCGACGGGAGTCTGGGTTTGGATGTCGGCCGGCGACTGGGCTGGCGCGTCGGTATTTTCTACCGACAGGGGTTGCCACCCGACCATGCGACGTTTAGACATAAATATCAGCTTTTACGAGTTTTGATTTCATCAACAACCTGCGGCAGTACCTCAAAGAGGTCACCCACCACGCCGAAGTCGGCGACGTCAAAGATCGGCGCTTCTTCGTCTTTGTTGATGGCAATAATGGTTTTGGCAGTCTGCATACCGGCCAGGTGCTGGATGGCCCCAGAAATACCCACCGCAATATACAGATCAGGCGATACGGCGACACCGGTCTGACCCACCTGCAGGTTATGCGGCACATAACCGGAATCCACGGCAGCACGCGAGGCACCAATGGCCGCGTTGAACTGATCAGCCAGATCCTCAATCAACGAGAAATTCTCGACAGAGCCCAAAGCACGACCACCAGAAACAACAACGCTGGCGGCAGTCAGCGCCGGACGGTCACTACTGGCCTCAACTTCTTCAGACGACACGATTGTGGCGCCAGGACCAGTGGTGACGTCGGCATCCGAATCCACTACGGCCGGCTCGGCCACAGCATCAGCACGGGCTTCGATAGCCCCCGGACGGATCGTAGCAATCATCAGGCCACCCTCAACGGTGGATTCCGTGTTGTAATCCCCGCCGAACACCGAGTGTTGAGCAACCGGTTCCTGACCATCAGCATCCCAGTACAGCCCTGTAGCATCAACTGCCACCGCACCCTTGGCACCAATGGCGATACGACCAGCAATGGCAGCATTTACCGGGGTTTGGGTGACCAACAGCAACGAAGCACCGTAGTGGCCCACCGCGGCAACACCTGCCGCAACGGCAGCAGAGCCCAGTTGATCCTCAGGCCCGGTATGTACAAAAATCTCTGTGGCACCAGCAGACCCCAACGATGCAATCGTCTGTGCATCAGGGGCTTCGGTCACAACAGCAACAGGATCACCGATAAGCGAGGCGGCACCCAAAACTTCAGCAGGTTCAGCATTGGCTATAACAGCAAGCACTTTTGTCATCTAGGTACTCCTTTAGATCAAGTGCCGAGTGGCAAGGAAGTCGACAAGTTCAGTAGCAGCGGTTTCACCGGAAACCTTTTGTCCGGCTTCTTTCGGCGGACGCTCAGCAGCAGAGACCATCACATTGCGAACATACGCAGCATCCGGCCCGGCAACCACACCAAGCTCATCCAATGAAAGTACAGAAATCTCTTTCTTCTTGGCATCACGAATCGACTTGAAGTTCGGCAACTTCGGTTCACCAGCCTTCTCAGTCAACGACACCACAGCAGGTGTAGCAGCAGAAAGGGTCAGCTTCTCAGTATCCGTATTCGTCACACCCGTTACAGACCCCTCGGACACCTCAACAGAATCGGCATACGGAATATGTGGGCGACCAAGCATCTCAGCCATCATCGCCGGCACCATACCACCACCACCATCGGTGGACTCAGCACCCGAAAGAATCAAATCAGCATCCTTGGCAGCCTCAGCCAAAACGCGAGCGGTTTGGATCATATCCGAACCAACAAGACCATCATCAACAACATGCACGGCACTGTCAGCAGCCAACGCCAACACTTTACGAATCGCTTTATCAGCACCTGCAGGGCCCATGGTCACGGCAACCACCTCGGTAGCAGCGCCAACCTTTTTCAATTCAGCGGCAACCGCACACACGCGTTCATCGATCTCATCAACGATACTCTCGGATGCCTCACGAGCTAACATTCCCGTGTCCAAAGCGATTGAACGCTTCTCATAGGTGTCGGGCACCTGCTTCACTAGCACTACGACTTTCATAACCACCCCAAAGTGATGTCGTTCACGTGGACTATATGTTTGTACAATATACCGTACAATTTAGATGTCCAAAAAATTTACACTTCCGCGACCAATGACGTCTGAACCGTCCAATAAGGTAGACCGCATGCCCACTGCAGAACTGAACGCAGACCTCACCGCCAAGGCACGCATCCGACAGGTTGCTCTCGAACTCTTTGCTCTCAACGGTGCCGATGCCACATCAATGCGCGCCATTTCCTCACGCGCCGGCGTCACGGTCGGTCTTATCACTCACCACTTTGGCACCAAAGCAGGACTCATACAAGCCGTCGAGGACGACATTTTATCTGGCATCCAGCATGCGATCGCTTATAAGGAGACTGACGCGAATGTCGACGGCGTTGTGCGCGCCCTAGATCAACGGCTCATGGACCACGTGGAGCAGAACCCGCTGGTCGTGGCCTACTTACGCCGCATGATGCTCATCGAAACCAACGGTGAAGGCACGGATATTACCGAACGCTTCACCCACATGGCGCTGGACCAGATTGAAGATCTGCGACATCGCGGCATCGCTTCCACCTCACGCGAGGCGGAAGATCAGGTCATGCAGGTCATGCTCGTCCAACTCGGCCAAGTTCTGCTGCAGCCGTTCCTGCAGCACATCGCTGGACACCTGAACCGGGACCCTGAGCAGTATCGCCTCAGCCTCCGCAATACCCGCAGCTAGCTTCAGAGCGATCCATCGCCTATTTACAGATCATCCGATGGCTACCTTTACGGATTGTGAAGGCTCAGAAGGCAGTGCTTGGTTGCTACGATCCGCGGCACTGTATAATCATTTTCCAGTTAGCTGGAACAGGCTACAACCATCCAGAGCGACCAAGAGATCTGGCTCCGTGACGTCGCAGCAACCGACCTGAACAGGTCCGGTGCTACCGCCAGGAACGATGGAGAGTATTTTTATGAAACCCACGACGCAATAAGTCCGTCGCTCTCATGAGCACCCACCGCATTGACTGATCAGTTCATGGCGACCACATAACAGCGTCGACATTTCAACCACACTCCCGCGCTGCTACAACACATCGAGCATGGGCCCCTCCACACACCTCATAGTGGCGAGCCCAAAATCTTATCCACCCACCACACCCAAAAGGAAGTACTCACCATGACTACTTTTCACTCCACGCCAACACGACTACTCCTTGGCGCTTTCGCCACAGTGGGCACCTTGACGTTGACCGCCTGCGGCCTAGCGGATGCGGATGATCGAAGCATTTCGATGATTCTCACCGAGTCAGGACCGTTCCAGGATCCGACGGAGATCGTACGGGACAAACTCGAAGACGATGGCTGGACGTTGGACACAACCTACGTGACCGATATTGTTCAGCCTAACCAAGTCGTATCTAACGGAGAATACGACGTCAATTATTTCCAACACCTTGCATATCTACGTCAATTCAATGCTGACTACGACCTAGATGTTGAACCGCTGTTTGCAGTCTTTCAGGCACCAGCTGGAATCTACTCGGAACGTTACGACTCCATTGACGACTTGCCACATGGCGCACAGATTGCCTTGCCAGTAGATCGCGCCAACAATGGCCGCGGACTACTGCTACTACATGAAGCTGGGCTACTGGACATCGATAACAGCGTAGAAGTTACTGAACTTTCACAAGAAGATATTCTCGACAACCCAAACGACTTCGAATTCATTGAAGTCGACCAACAGTCTTTGGCCCAGACCCTTCCTGACGTGGACGCAGCATTTTCGTTCACTCGGCTGATCGCCGAATCAGATGTCGAGGTCGAGGCCACTGACCCTTTGATTATTGAAGAAGATGCCGAAGCTCAGCTGCCCTATACAGTGGTGATCGCGGCTGCTCCAGGTTTTGCCGAGAACGAGCCCGAGAAGTACGAGGCGCTGCGAGAGGCGTATCAATCTGAGGAAATTGAGCAGTGGTTCGACAGCTATATCGGCGGCCTCAAAAACACGGCCTTTGACATTGAGGTTCAAGATGCCTGGGAGGACTTCCAAGCCGAGGGCAGCGACTAAACTCGGTGTAGGACGTGGCGCGGAATCTCACCGAAACACTCAGCCGTGACGACGCACTTTAGTCATCGCTGATTAAACACGGTGGAAAACGCTGCAGATAATACAGCCCCGAATAACAATGGATATGTTCTTGAAATCCTCTTGCAGGATGCTGATCTATAGGAGCTGAAACCGTCCATGAAACTGTCACCGGCATCAGAAGCTGTTGTCAAAGAGACCGCACCAGTTGTAGCTGAAATCGCCGACGACGCTACCGTGTTTTTTTACCGCGATATGTTCGAGGCCCACCCTGAACTCCTCAACGTATTCAACGAGGCGAATCAGGCCATCGGCGAGCAACCCAAAGCCCTGGCCGCCTCGGTCGTAGCGTTTGCCGTGAACTTGATCGACCCGGATGCCCCGGACTTCGCCCCGGTTATGCAGCGCATCGCTCACAAACACGTCTCCCTGGGCATTAGCGCACCGCAATACCTGATCGTTGGCCACTACCTGCTCGGCGCGGTCGCCAAAATCCTCGGCGACGCTGCCACCCCGGAAATCGCAGCAGCCTGGGATGAGGTTTACTGGCTCTTTGCCACCGCACTCATCGCAGAAGAAGCACGCCTGTACGCCGAAGCCGGTACCGATCCGGCTGAGCCATACCGCCAATACCGTGTGGTAGAACGCTTCGAAGAATCTGACGAGGTTTTCTCACTGCTGCTCTCCCCTGTTTCCGGAACAGTCCCAAGCCACCGCACCGGTCAGTACGTGGGCATCGCCGTGGATCTACCGGACGGACGCCGCCAACCACGCCAGTACACCATCTCGTCTGGGCCCCGTGGCGACACATTGCGCGTCACCATCAAGCGAGTCCGCGGAGTCAACGGCAATCCGGATGGTCGGGTCTCCGGCTGGCTGCACGAAAACGCCATCCCGGGGACCATCCTGGATGTGTCGCAACCGGCCGGCGATGTCATTCTCGATGAATCTGACACTCCCCTGGTCCTCGTCTCAGCCGGCATTGGCATCACTCCGGTGGCTGCCATCATGGAAGACCTCTCACGCCGTAACCCGGGTCGTACCGTTCGTCTCTTCCACGCTGATAAAACGCACTCACACCACGCCCTGTACGACGGGCTACGCCGTCAAGTACTGGCAATGCCCGACGCTCGAGCGCAGAACTGGTACGAGGAAGGCGCTGAAGAAGCACCGACTCTGCATCCGGCTCGCCCCGGCTTCATGGATCTATCCGATGTCGAACTGCCCGCCGAAGCCAAGGTATTCATGTGTGGTCCACTGCCATTCATGCAGATCGCCCGCAAAACATTGATGGACCAGGGTGTGCCCAGCGCATCAATCCACTACGAAGTCTTTGGACCAGATATGTGGGCACAAAACCCGAGCTAAATCGGGCAGCCCGTCCCAGCAGTGTCGGACTGTTCTGCAGCCCGCCGCTGAGCCTCCAGCGCAAATTGCCCAAGCTCGGCATCGCTGCGATCCGCACCGATGCCGGGCACAGCGGCCTCATCCTCAGCATCCAAAACTCCGCCTTCAGTGCTCAACACCAGCAGACAACTATGCTCGGTAGTAAACGGGTGAAGACGACGCAGCCTCAATGGGCCATCGACCTGCTCCAGTTGCTGGCGAACCAGTTTAGCGTGCACCGAGCACACAACGGGGCGCTCGGACTCCAAAAGACCTTGGTAAATACATGGCCGCACACCGACGGTCAGATCCTCGCTGTTGATGACCGGATCCATGCCGGCATCGTCAAGATGTTCGTAGAGCACATCCAGCTGGTGGGCTGCGTCATCGTCGAGTGCCTGGCCGTGATCCAGATCAGGGGCTATACGGCGCAGCATCTGACCGCGAGCGCCAGCCTCTTCAGCACGTTCTTGTGCAGCAGGGCTGTGCTCACTGTGCTCCACTGGCCAATACCCCATCGGCGGCCGACCGCGACGGCCGGTATCGACCGGCGCGCTAACCAAAAATCCTTCAGCCTCTAAAACTCGCAGGTGATCCCGTGCGGTGTTGATATGCACGTCAGCTTCGACGGCAAGATCCTTTAACGAATGTCCAGGATGACGCTGAACAGCGTGGAGAAGGCGTACCCGGCTTTCCTCAGTGAGGCCCCGGTAATCTTTTATTCTGCGAGGCATACTTGCATCATATCAAGTAGGCATTTCCGGACGGCGCTACGAGCGGCCCAAATTATGCCCGCCCCGAGAATCGTCTAGATTACAGGCGAAAATAGGTGCAACTTCGGTGTCCCCGCCCCAACCAAGGGGTGAAACTCCGGTTGGTTCATGATGCGCAACTCGATACGAGCCTCCCCATGAAACCACACTTTGATTGCTTGAGCCCAACATTCAATGCTTGACCGAGATGCGCCTGTTAGACTGATTTTCCCATTAGTGACTCTAATGAGAAAATCGAAGATAGTTTTCTCATTAGCGCCGAGCAACCCAGGAAGGCAGAGTCATGACGTCCAGTTGGCCCGTTGTGCAATACACGGAGCGCTCGTGGCCTCCCCTGGGCGAACCAGCCGATCCACTATGGTCAAATAGACGCCGTAAGGCCAACAAGGGGGCCTACCCGCAGGCAGTTGTACCGAAAATCGCGAATATAAAAGTAGAACTCGCAGCGGACGTCACCACGATGGTGCAAACCGTGAACGATGACTTGACTCGATTCGATGCCCAGTACGAAGGCGGAGCCCCCTTCAGTGCGGTCCTACTTCGAAGTGAATCCTCTGCGAGCTCAGAAATTGAACATCTCACGGCGAACGCACGCCGGATCGCTTTGGCTCGGTTAGGCGACGGAACCCGAAGGAACGCTAGCCTCATCGCCCGCAACACCATGGCTCTTGAAGCAGCCCTGCAACTGGCTAACCAGCTCGACGTGGATGCCATGCTCAAGATGCATCATGCGTTACTCAAAGATTCCGACCCAGATCACGCGGGACGGTTACGCGAGGAGGCAGTGTGGATCGGAGGCCAGTCCCCCGTAACCGCGATGTTTGTACCACCAGAACATTCAACAGTTCCGGATGCCCTAGAAGATCTTGTGGCATTCATGCAACGCACGGACATTCCTGCCATGGCCCAAGCAGCAATCGCGCATGCCCAATTCGAAACTATCCACCCCTTTACCGACGGAAACGGCCGGACGGGTCGGGCATTGGTATCTGCGATACTGCGCTCCCGCGGCACAACGCAGAACTTCACTGTGCCTTTATCGTCAGGGCTGCTCACCAACACGAACGACTATTTTGATGCCTTGAATCAATATCGCCAAGGAAATATTGCCCCAATCATTGATCAATTCGTCGCGGCTACGCAGAGCTCCATGGGCAATGTTCAAGTGCTGCTGAACGACATTGAGACTGTGCGTGACGAAATTTTCGCAACAGCACAACGGAGAACGAAAAACCTTGAAATCGTTGCGAGGCTTTGCACCACGGAGCCAGCATTCACAGCGCGCATGGCGCAAGAGCATGGCGTATCACTTTCTACTGCGTACAAGATCCTCGGCAGGCTCGTCGAGCAGGGGATCCTGCGGTCCGAAGGCAAGATAGCAGGTCAGTCAGTATGGTCCGTTCGAGTACTCACAGACGCCCTAGATGCCTTCGCAGAACGTGCCCGCCGCAGGCACTAACTTGTGCAATTTGAGGCGTAGGTCACGATACCGCTGAGCATTTTGCCAATAAATACAGAATTCAGTTTGCGTTCGCCAACCGTTTTGCGGATTATGTGGTCTATATCTCAATCTATTCGCGTCTGAAGGACTCCATGCAAGTACGTAAACTCCCTTCCATCCCGATAGCCCTGCTACCCATTGCAGTTCTCATCGTCATGGCCCTGGTATCCATTTCTATTTGGGATATTGGGATGCTCATACCGCTCATAACTGCCGTGGCGGTCGCAGCCATTATTGGCAAAGCACTGGGCTACACCTGGCAAGAGCTCGAAGATTCGCTGGCTCAGGGTGTCAGTAGAGCCTTACCGGCCGTATTCATTCTGTTCCTCATTGGTACGATCATCGGCACATGGATCGAAGGTGGCCTCATCCCCACCATCATCTACTACGGTCTGCAAGCCATCTCACCAAAAATCTTCTTGGCTCTCGCGTGCCTGGTACCAGCAGTCGTCTCACTAGTTTTGGGGAGCTCACTGACCACCATCGCCACGGTAGGCATTGCCTTCATGGCTATTGGTGAAGGCATGGGCTTCCCTGTGCCAATCGTTGCCGGTGCAGTTATTTCGGGTGCATTCTTCGGTGACAAACTGTCACCGCTATCCGATACCACCAACTTGGCCGCAGCCATGGGCGGAGTCAAGCTCTTTTCCCACATTCGCCACATGCTGTGGGACACCATCCCGGCACTACTCATCAGTGCGATCCTTTTCTGGTTCATCGGCGTTTCGATCTCATCGAGCTCCACTGCTGACACCAGCCACCTGGAAGCACTCATGGGCGGACTCGACGAGCAGTTTGTTATTCAGCCATGGCTCCTGCTGGTGCCGGTACTTGCTCTTTCTCTGATGCTGTTCAAGATGCCCGCTCTACCAACCTTGCTGCTAGTTTCACTCATGGGTGCCGCCACGGCTCTGCTAGTGCAAGGTAGTTCGGTCACGGATATCCTGCAGGCAATGACCTCCGGCTATACATCGACCACCGGCGTTGAGTTTATGGACGAGCTACTTTCCAGAGGTGGCATCGAGTCCATCCTCGGCACCATTGCGTTGGTCATCATCGCAACCGCCCTGGGCGGTATCTTAGAAACCACCGGTGCGTTCAAAGTACTCATTGGCTCCCTGGTCAGTCGCATCAAGCGCTCCGGATCCATGGTCGCCGCATCACTGGGATCCGGATTTCTTGTAGCATTTGCCAGCGGTGAGCAGTACGTATCAATTCTGCTGCCTGCCCGAGCATTCCTGACCCCTTATAAGAAGATGGGTCTGTCCCCATTGAACCTTACAAGAACAGCAGAAGCCTCCGGCACCGTGGGTATCAACCTGGTTCCCTGGTCCGTACCAGCCGTCTTCGCATCCGGCGTCTTTGGGGTGGCCGCCACAGAATTCATTCCATTTATCTTCTTCGCATTCCTGGTCCCACTCATCAACCTCATCTACGCATACACCGGATTCACAATTAAACGCGTCGCCCCGGAAGAAGAGGGCACGCAGGAAACACCAGAGAAGCTTCTCAGCAGCAAAGGAAATTAGGCACGCAATGACACAAGCAACAACGCACTCTCCATTCCGTTCCGCACTAGCAACAGTTCCAACGTACAAAGCGGGCAAACAACCGGCTGCAGTCGCAGGACTTACCCCCTACAAACTGTCCTCCAATGAGCACTACCTGCAACCGCTACCCGGTGTCATGGAAGCTATCGCAGAACCGAATACCCCGGCGGCCTATCCGGACCCTGCCGCGAGCGCACTGACGACAGCACTATCCGAATATCTACGCGTACCCACCGATCACATCGCTGTCGGTGCTGGCGGGTCAGAAATCATCACCGCGCTGTCGCACATCACGCTCGAGCCCGAAGCCGAAGTGGTCTACCCATCACCAAGCTTCGAACTCTACTCACAAGCTGCTGCACTCAACGGGGCAAACCGCACACCGGTTGGTCTCACCGGCGAGTTAAAACACGACCTCAAAACCATGGCTGAAGCCATCACCGAGCACACACGACTCGTCGCCCTGTGCTCACCAAACAATCCCACCGGCCCGACCATCAGCAAAGACGAGTTCGAGACGTTCATGGCTGAAGTGCCATCGGGCGTACTCGTCGTGCTCGACGAAGCATACTGGGAATTCATTACCGACCCAGCAGCGGTCAACGGCCTAGCAGCGCTGAACGACTACGACAACCTCGTACTCGTGCGGACATTCTCCAAAGCCCACGGCCTGGCTGGACTGCGCATCGGATATGCCGTCGCCAAACCACACGTGATCAGCGAAGTTCGCAAAGCACTGATTCCATTCAGTGTCACTGCACCAAGCCAGAAAGCAGCGATCGCCTCACTACAACGTGTCGATGAAGTACTCGAACGGGCTAAAACCATCGCGGACGTTCGCGACGAGTTCGTTGCAGCGCTTCGATCCCAAGGATGGGACGTTCCGCAAGCTCAAGCAAACTTTGTGTGGCTACCGTTGGGAGAACTCTCGACGGCGTTCGAGGACGCTTGCGTCGCGCAATCCCTCGCGGTGCGAAATCTCAATGACGGCGTTCGGATCAGCATCGGTGAGCCTGACGCGATGAAGCGTGTGCTGCAGGTCGCCGCCGAGTTCCGAAAGCACCACTACCCCACCGCCTAGCAAAGAGCATTTGGAGAAGCTATTCTCGCGTCTGAAACGCGTAAACAATCTGCGACAGCACCTAGCAATGAAGAAAACGCTATATGATCAGCGTCATGAGTGAGAATATTCTGGATGCGCCAGATACAAATAGTCAGCCCAGGTCCAAGAAAAAAGTATTGTTCTGGACCCTGGGTATCTTCTTGGTGTTTGTTCTGATCGCTGGCGCCATTGTCTGGGCTGCTCTTTCGAAGCTTGGCGATTTCGAGACCATCGATAACGCGTTCCCGGATGAATCCACCCGTCCCGAAGCAAATGTTCCCGCCGAGGGCGAGAGCGATCCCGCGATGAATATTCTTCTGCTTGGTTCAGACTCCAGGGCTGACACGTCGACTCCAGTTCTGGATGACCTGGGCAACCGTGCGGACACCATCATGGTCGCTCACATCCCTTCGGATCGCAGTGGTGTGCAGATCATGTCGATCATGCGTGACTCCTGGGTCGAAATCCCCGGGTACGGCCAATCCAAGATCAACGCCGCAATGTCCCACGGCGGTGTCCCACTCATGGTTGAGACCGTCGAGGATATCATCGACCAGCGCATCGACCACGTAGCGGTGGCAGACTTCAACGGTTTCGAGAACATTACTGACGCGCTCGGAGGAGTCGAGC
>NZ_JAKDKW010000102.1 GCF_030453185.1 Yaniella sp.
TCAATGTGGAGCACCTGATTCATATACCGCGAGAAGTCCAACACCAATCCCGGGCCCACCGCATTGCCCGCACACGAGGTACCGCCACCACGTGCCGTGACCGACAGCGAATAGTCGCGGGCAATATCGACGGCGGCCACCACATCACCTGCGTGACGGGGTAAGACCACGATGTCGGGGACGACCCGGTAGTTTGAAGCATCGGTGGAATAGATGGACCGAGTCAAAGACATCGCGTCCACATCGCCGTCGAGCACCTCATCCAGCCGGGAAGTAATGTGCTGGAGCCGGTCTACGATGGTTGGTGCCAGATCGGTCATCTGAAATGGTTCCTTATAAAGCGCTTGGTTGCAGGGCCCGGCGACCACGAAGATCCATGGCGGCACGAACCCGTTCTTGGGCTAATCTACGAGCAGCTTCGTGCGTGGTCTGGCCGTGACGTTTCGCTTCCTCGAGCGTGGTGACGGCGTTGGCGCGTAACTTGGTGGAAACGGTCTCCAGAATGATCGCTGGATCGACCCGAAACGGGGAGAACCGCGATTCCATAGCAAATGCCGCACTGACCACACCACCGGCATTGGCAATGAAATCCGGCACGACGGTGACACCGTTTTCGCGCAGCGCTGTTTGAGCGGCCTCATTGGTTGGGAGGTTCGCGGCTTCGACTACGAGTTTGGCTTTGATGTCGCCGACGTTGTGCTCGGTGAGCACGTTTTGCAGCGCAGCCGGCACCAGGATGTCAGCCTGGGCAAAGAGTTCTTGGCCGGGTTCGATGGCCAGTTTCGGATGGTTATAGACGAAGTCGTCACCCAGCTCGGCACGTTCTTGCAGCAGGGCGGGAATATCCAGTCCGTCAGGGTTCGCCAAGGCACCTTTGACCGAGGACACGGCTGTGACCCGATAGCCCAGTTCGTGGAGCCGTTTGGCAACGGAGTGCCCAACGGCGCCGAAGCCTTGGACGGCAACGCTGGAACCCTGCAAATTTTGCTGGCCAGCAATTTCGTCCACGACTTCGGCGACCCCGTGACCAGTAATACCAAGCTGGTCATAGGGAATCCCGCCGAGTTCGTATGGTGTGCCGACGGCAGAGCCGCGGCCCAATTCGTCGTTGATGATTGCAGCATCGTATTCGGTAAGCCCCATATCCAACCCGAAGACGTATTCTTCGGGGACCTCATTGCGAAGTTTGCGCACAAACGACCGCAGTACACGTTCCTTATCGACAGAGCTCGGGTCGAAACGGATACCGGCCTTGGCACCGCCGTAGAACAAATCCACGGCCGCCCATTTCCAGGTCATCACGCGTGCTAGGCGGGCGATCTCGGGGACATCCACCGTCGGAGTCATCCGGGTGCCACCCTTGCCAATGCCACGGGCCGTGTTGTCGATGACCAGCACACCCTGCATACCGATGTCCGGGTCACTGACAACCAAGATCTTTTCTGGTCCCCACTCGTCGAGAAGATTGAAATAGTCGCTCACAAAATACTCCGATGCTGTCATTCAAGAACGGGTCGTTGTTGGCCGGAACTTAGATGAATTCCACGCCTTGGGCCAGTGGCAATTCACCGGAGAAGTTCACTGTGTTTGTTGCACGGCGCATGTACACCTTCCACGCATCTGAGCCCGATTCGCGCCCGCCGCCGGTTTCTTTCTCTCCGCCGAAGGCGCCACCAATTTCGGCACCGGAGGTCCCGATGTTGACGTTGGCGATGCCGCAGTCAGAGCCTCGGGCTGATAAGAAGATTTCGGATTCGGTCTGATCGGAGGTGAAGATCGACGACGACAGACCCTGGGGCACTCCGTTGTGGAGCTCTAGCGCTTCGTCGAAATCAGAGTAGGTCAGCACATACAGGATCGGTGCAAACGTTTCGTCTTTGACTACGTCAGTCTGGGCTGGCATCCGCACGATGGCAGGCTCAACATAGTAGGCATCCGGGTATTGTTCAGCCAGGACGCGTTTTCCGCCCACGAGGACTTCGCCGCCTTCGTCTTTGGCCTGCGCCAGTGCTGACTGCATGCCATCGTAGGACTGCCGATTGACTAATGGACCAACCAGATTGCCATCTTCAGTTGGGTCGCCGATGGTCAGTGTCTTATAGGCACGAACCAGTTTGTCGACCAATTCATCGGCCACCGATTCATGCACGATCAAACGGCGCATGGTGGTGCAACGCTGACCCGCGGTACCGGCGGCGGCAAACGCAATGCCACGTAAGGCAAGATCTAGATCGGCTGACGGGGTGACAACGGCTGCGTTGTTTCCGCCCAGTTCCAGCAGGTAGCGGCCGAACCGCGAAGCGATAACCGGTGCGATTTGCTTACCCATCCGGGTGGAGCCGGTTGCCGACACGAGCTCGACGCGTGGGTCTTCCAGGATTGGTCGGGCAGCGTCGGGATCGGCGAGTACAACGTGGTGGATACCGGCTGGTGCGCCAGAGTCAGCAACCGCACGGGCTAACAGAGCATCAGTGGCTAGGGCACATAGTGAGCCGATGGCTGATGGCTTCCAGACGATTGAGTCGCCGGCAACCAGAGCCAACGCGGTGTTCCAGGCGTAGGGTGCAACCGGGAAGTTGAACGCCGTGATGACTCCGACCACACCCAGGGGATGCCAGGTCTCCATGAGTCGGTGACCGGGACGTTCGGACGGCATAGTTTGTCCGTAGAGCATGCGTGACTGACCAACAGCAAAGTCACAGATGTCGATCATTTCTTGGACTTCGCCCTCGGCCTCTGATGGAATCTTGCCGACTTCGGCGGTGACCAGGGCGGCCAGGTCTTGTTTGTGCTCGGTGAGGAGTTCCGCCCAGCGTTTCACAACCTGTCCGCGTACCGGTGCGGGAGTTTCGCGCCAGGTCTTGAAGGCTTCGTAGGCTTCATCGATGGCTTGAACTACGGCGTCTTGGTTGTCATTTTTGATGTTGATCAGGTGTTCACCAGTATTTGGCGAGTACACTTCGCGTGGGCCAGTCAGTAGCCGTTCATCCACGCCGCAGGCGATGAGCGCCTCGCGTGTAGTGGTGGCCAAAGTGGATTCAGGGGCTTGAGTGGTCATGAAAAGTCCTTATCGTTGGTGTTTGGTTAGGCGGTCAGGTTCGCGGTAATGGAGTCGATGACCCGGTCTAGCTGTGCTGAAACAACGGCCAGTGACTCGTCTTGTTGCTTGCGGTAGAGGTCATGCGGGTCAGCCACTGGACGGCCAACAATCTCAGACATGACGTCGATGTCGTAGTCGGTGCCCTGCAGCGCATCGTCCCGGGAACCTTCGCTGGTCAGGTTGGACTGGAAAATGCCCGCTGCTGAGCGCGGCAGGAAATCTTCATACACGATCGGTTCGGCAATCACGATACCGTCGTCGATCAAAGACACCAGGGTGACATGTTCCGGCAACTGGGTCAGGGTTTCGCTGGATACATCATCGGCCACCCGGTAGGTGAAGAATGCAAGGTCTTCGCGAGCCAGCCCGTGTTCGGTATCCGGGAGGTTTTCGGCCCACACTTGGCGGGCCACATCGGTGCGAATGCCACCGTGTTCTTTGAGGCGACGATCGGTTTCGGCCAGCATCTGATCGTAGAGTTCACGGCCTTTGGGGGTCAGCGCGATACCGCGCTGTTCGACTTCACCGAAGCGAACCCGAAGCTCTCCAGGACCAATGGTGCCGTCTTCGAATTTGAAGATGCGTTCTTCGTTGAGGGCACGGAATGATGTTTGGCGTAGTAGGACGTCAGGGCCATCCCAGGCCGGAGGGCCCTGGACCTCGTCGATCATGGTGATGCCGAGTGCTTCCATGCGCTCGTAGAGGTCATCAATGTCTAACACACGAGGGGTGAGGTGGTTGATATGCGTGCTGGTCACGCCACCGATATCTGCGGCGACTGCCGAGACGTCTTCTAATTCCTTGTACCAGGCATGATCCACTGGGTCGTCGGAGAGTTTGAACGATCCGGTGGCTAACTCGAGCAACTGGACAGCTTCTGGGTCTTCCAGACCGCCTTGTTCAGCGGCCTTATCGGACAGAACAAGAAGTTCGGCAGGGAATAATTCACGGGCGTTGATGAAGTCTTGGAGACGACGCTGTTGATCGGGGCTGAAGAAGCGTGGATCGTCGGAGGCAAGCATCGAAGTGAAAACCCGGAAAGGGTTCTTCGCGAGTTCATCAGCGTCAATTGGGCGGAATGCCGTAGACACCACTGGGACCGAGGATGCTGAAGCATCCCGCAGATCGTAGAAACCCACCGGGTACATGCCAAAAGCCGCATAGACTCGTGCAACTTGCGACATTTCTTGCGGCGAACCGACACGAATTGCTCCGTGGCGTTCTGCGGTAACACGCTGGATGCTGCCCAATCGTTCGGCATCAGCACCAATACGTTCCATATAGTCACGGTTCACGTCCGTTGAGACGTCTACCAGGGTGTTATATGCGGGAACTTCTTGGCCATACATATCGGAGAGCTCGATGGCGAATGCTGCGCGTAATTGCCACAGTTCTTGGAATGCCATGGGGTACCTTTCGGTTGAATTGTTATGGCGGTGGGAGACTAAATGATGTGGAGTTCTTTGGCTGCGCTTGCGTTTGCAGTACTGGAAAAACGGCTAGCTGAAAACGGTGTTGGATCCATGAATGATTCACGGCCGAGATACATGTCGGCTACCAGTTCACCAACGGCCGGGGACTGGAGAAAGCCGTGCCCGGAGAATCCAGTCGCATAAAAAAGGTTCGAGATTTGATCTGACCGGCCGATGATGGCGTTGTGGTCCGGTGTGTTCTCGTAGAGGCCGGCCCAGCCGCTCACAATTTCTTGATGTTGCAGTTCGGGCGCAACCATGCCGGCAGCCGCGTTGAGTTCGTTGGTCCAGTCGTAGCTGAATTCGCGACAGAACCCTGGTTCCTGGTCATGCGAGATGCCCAGCAGAAGGCCGTTGGCCGAATTGTGGAAATAGAAGGTCGTCCCGAGATCCAGAGTAAACGGAACGGTGGGGTGGGGCTTAGCTCGCTGAGGGGTGAAGCCAACTAAGCGACGTACGGGCTCTACGGGCAGATCGACACCAAAGATTTGCCCGACGCGTTTGCTCCAGGCACCGGTTGCACAAATCGCAGTTTGAGTGCGGATGGTCCCCCGGTTGGTTTCAATTGCTTCGACACCATCAGGTCCAACTTCAGCATTGAGGGCTTCGGTGTTGTTAAGGAACGTCACGCCGAGCTGTTGGGCGGCTTTGACGAATCCTTCAACCACACGAGCAGGACGGGCATACCCATCCTCCGGGGAGAACGCACCGGACACGAGTGCCGAGGCGTCGAGATATGGGTTGAGCTGGGCACACTCTGCTGGAGATATGTTGCGGCTCTCAATACCCATGTCGTTCTGGACTTTGGTAGCAGAACTGAGCCCAGCTGCTTCCTCTTCAGTGCGGGCGAGGAAGAGGTAGCCAACACTTCGGAGGCCAATGTCTGTGCCAAATTGATGTTTGAAATTGCGAAAGGTCTCGAGCGAACGTTTACCCAGCATGATGTTCGCTGGGTCAGAAAAATTGGCCCGGACTCCGCCCAAGGGTTTTGCGGAGGAGCCACTGCCGAACTCGCCCCGTTCGATGACCACAATATTTTTGACGCCCTTGCTGGCCAAGGCCCATGCGATGCTTACACCGATGGCTCCGCCACCGAGGATCACAACCTCGGCTTGCTGCGGTTGTGACGTGGCAGAAGTGAGTCTCACTTCGACGGCATTTTCGACCATAAGGACTCTCCTCGTTATAACGCTCACCGAAATTACTGCTTATGTGTTATCGATAACCAATATAGGTGAGCGGCCAGAGAGTGTCAAGGGTCACATTAAAGTGGGGAGTTTAGCGTTGCTTTGGTCGGGCGTACTCGAGGTGTTTCACCATAAGAGCTGCCGCAAGTTCTGGCTCCCCGTTGATAATTGCTTGGGTGATTTGCTGGTGCTCTTCAGCACTGTGGGCTATGTGATCGCTGTCTTCTAGGAATGTGTAGTAGCCGTTGACTCGTGATAGGTCGCGCAGATTCTCTACAATTTTCTTCCAGCGCTTGTTCCCAAGCAGCCCCACGAGGGCGAGGTGGTATTGCTGGTCAGCCTCGAGGTAGTCAACAAGCGGGGCGTCGATGAGGTCAACAGTGTTCTGTGACATCGTTGAAATATACTCCGCCTGCTCAGGGGTTATTCCTCGATTGGCTATGCGGCGAAGGGCATCAACTTCGATGTGAAGACGGAGTTCATAAACCTCGCGCTTGTCTTCCTCGGTGAGTTCCACGACCCGGAAGCCGCGATTTCGCACAAGTTCTAGTAGCCCGCTATTGACCAGCGACATCATGGCTTCACGGACGGGACTGTTCGATACCTCGAGCTGGCTAGCGAGTTTATTCGCTGAGTACAGTTCTCCGGGGCGCATTTCGCCACTGACCAGCGCGCGGCGAATCAGTGCCTCGGTAGAGTCCTTGAGTGTGGCAGGGTGCGATAGGGTGCCTGACGGCAACTGTGGGACCCAGGGCCTGTTTTCTGAAGTCAT
>NZ_JAKDKW010000006.1 GCF_030453185.1 Yaniella sp.
ACAATGGCCGGATTCTTATCGCTTTAATGGCCGACTTCTTATTGACAGAACACAGCCAGCCGAAGGTCACCGGCAGTATTCAACATCCCGGAGCCACCGGTACCCGGCAGCTCCGCGTGTATACCAACGGGGTAGTCAACTTTGCAGGCACATTATTTTCTGTCACCAGGGCCATGGCCAGCCGCACCCAGCAGGGCATCATGTTGTGCCTGTGCTCGTGATCCCGGTGCGGAGTTGAATACCGGTGCAGGTTCAGCCGCTGAGGCGACATCATTCGGAGTGGGGTCCATCGGGCTGGATAGGTCGATTTCCGCGTCTTCACCAAAAACGTCTTCGACCTGTGCTCGGGTTGGACGGATGCTGTCGTTTCGTGGCACGCCCAGGCGATCAAGCCACTGCCCATATTCGGAGGCCGGTCGGAAATACCCCTTGAAGACGGCGGGGTTGGAGCCTTGCGGTTCGATGGCACCGACACCTCGGGCGGCAGCAGGGTCTTCGCGCAGATAGTCAGGGACTAGTGGAACACCCTCGGGGTCTGAGAAAATCAGACGACGGTTGCCTTCGGTGGGGTTGGCACCCATGAGCACCTTGTGACCGAGGTTGGAGCGGAGTTTGGTTTTCACACCGGTGTCGGTGGAACCGACCTGGGTGGATAGCAGCAGGAAGATGCCGGCAAAGCGCATTTCTGCTGCGATGTCGTTGATTCCTTTTTCTAAGATGTCCTTGGCGAAGTTCACCGCTTCAGCTTCGGCTTTCATGTCTTGCTGGCGCTGTGGGGAGTCTTTGGTGGCTTTTGGCACCGGGTCGCGAGCAAAAAGCACCGTGACTTCATCGATGACTAGCAGCAGCGGGTCTACCTGCTGACCGGGTGGTAGCTCAGCCCAGCCCTGCACTCCGTTTTTGGCAATGATCATGGACCGTTTGGCTTTTTCTTTTTCGATAATTTCGGTCACGGTGGCGGCTTCAAAGATGTTTTCACAGCCCCACCCGCCAGGGATAACAAAGTCTTTACACCAGGCGAAGTCCACGGCTTTATCTGGGGTGTCAATGATGGCTAACTGTGCACCGCGTGCCAAGAATTGTGCGATGTAGGCGTTGATGACCGTGGACTTACCAGATTGGGCGATACCACCGATTTGAACGTGCTGGCTTGCCGATAAGTCGATGTTTTGGATTTCATAGTCCTCACCGGGATCAGGCAATGCGATGCCGATAGGGATTTTGAAGTGCTCCTTATTGCTTGGATCAAACCGCACTGCTTTTTTGGGTAGCGGCGTGGAATACATCGGTTCAAAGCTCATGAGCTCAGCCGGGATAATCGAGCCGGTACGTTTGCGGGTGTCAGTGGTGAAATACCAGCCGGGTTCACCGATGATGGATTCAGTAACTTCTTTGAGGGCCTTGTCGTTGGTGGATGGCCGGTAGGTGACGGGCAGGGTGAACTCGAAGCCTCCGTCGTCTTCCCGTTGAACGACTTGAATATCCCAGGGGTAGCATTTCAACGCGGTAGCCAATGCGTCCCTGGCTAGGATGACCTCTTGGCTGAGCTTTGACAAGGTAGCTTGCCGACGGTGTGGCTCAAATAGGGTCATCACATAGCCGGGGTAGGTGTCAGCCAGACTTATAGCCAGGCGCTTGCCGTCGCGGTCGGTCACATCCGATGGCAAGGGTACTTCAATGGCTTTATTGCCCATGTGCGAGACGATTGCGTCCCGGTTTTCGCGCCGAAAAAAGGCTTTGCCAGTAGTGGCCTCATACCGGTCGAGTTCAAAGCCCTTGCCATACTCTTCATCAAGTTTGGCGATGACTTTTTTGACGTGCTGAGGTTTCTCCAGATCAAATTTGTGGCCGACGTTGACGGTGATCCGGTCGATACCTACTGCGGACATGCTCACCTCTGATGTGTACTGCGTCGGGGGCGATCCCCGATCAATGCGGTTCAGAGGTTAAACATTCGGGCGTTTTAGTTCTCAGTCTTCCCGTACCGAAGAAACGTCGGCCATCGAACTGGTGCACTTAGTGCTGTGGCATCAACCAGACTTGCGTTCATCACCTCGTGTGCTTTTGCCCAGGCGTTCTAATGAGGCAGCAAAGTCGATGACTTTCCCATCGTCTTGATCCCAGTAGTGACGCCGTGTGACATCCGGGGTGGAGTGCCCACCTTGGGCTGAGGCGGCTTCGATGCCGTGCAGATCGGCGATTTCTGTCAGCACGGTCTTGCGCGAGATGTGGAATCCCAGACGTTCAGGGGCATCAAGTCCTAGCTCTTCGCGTGCCAGGGCAAAAGCTCGTTCAGCAGTGCCATACAAGCTTCTGACATGGTAAGGGTTGCCTTTGCCATTGCGAAAGACTAACCCTGTGGTGTCGCCATCTTGCTGGCGTCGAGACAGAATGTCGATCCCAAATTGTGGCAGTGTCAGTTTCTTGGTCTTATTACCTTTGGGCAACCCCAGTTCATTGGTTTTCTTTCCTCGGGTCAATACGGCATCTTCGATGTAGACCACTGCTGGTTCGCCAGGTGCTTGGGGCAGGGCTATGTTGTGCCAGTGCAAACCAAGTATTTCTGAGATACGACAGCCTGTGGCCAACGTCATATCGTAAATATCCAAGATATTCTGATTGGCATTGGGCACATGATCCATCCAGTAGCGAAGTGATTGCCGGATGACGTCGATCTGCTCATCATCCCAGGCTTCGGGTTGTGGGGCGCGGTAGCCAATTTGCGGGATACTGTGGGCAATGTTGTGACGGATATACCCCTCTTGGATGGCGAAGTCATAAAACTTGACCAAAAGGCTTCGACACTCGTGTGCGGTGCCCAACAGACTGCCATCAGGTTTGACGATGCTTTGCAACGCACGATGAAGAGAGCCAGCGGTGGTCTCTTCAAATGTCATCTCCCCGATCCGTTCACTGAGGTGATTGTTATACCTGCTTTCAGTATTGAACACAGTTCTCGGCAATGGCCTATTTTTAGATCTGTCGTTTTTCATATTCTCGAAGTATTCAGCGGCCACCCTGTCAAAAGTCTTGACCGTGGATGCTTCTTCTCGGGTCACGATCTTGACGGATAGTGCGTGCCACTTATTCTTCAGCGCGTTAGTTGCAGCACCCTTGGTTGCAGCCCGAGCAGTCAGTGTGCGTCGCTTACCCCAAGAGTCCCGATACAGACACGACGCTAACCATTTCTTGTCTTCAATTTTGCGGGTGGTGATTTCTCCGCGTTCACCAATTCGTAACCTTTGTCTGGCCATTTCCCCTGAACTCCTCAAATAGTCGAATAGCTGTGTCCGATGGAAGAGTGTCCGGGGGATTTGTAGGGTTCAAATAAAAATGCAGTTTCAAAAGTGCTCGTACGGTCAACGTTCACTTTTCAGAGTCGAATTTGCAGCACTACCTCATGCCGATTTTCTGTGCTGAAAAGTGCTCTGAAAACACAAGATCGGCCTGTCCATACTTCCGCATGAACAAGCCGATCTGAGGGTGTTCTTGCCCGTTTTCAGGGCGGTAAAAGCAGCCGTTTTTAGGCCGTAAACATCACTGTTTTGCGACCCAGAAACCCCCAATGTCATATTTCCGTTTGCCAAATGACATGTGGTCTCCTTGGAACGGATAGTTGGGTTTTGGATTTATTCAGTTGCTTCGGGATTTTCTGCCGGCATCGGGTCTGCAGAATGCAGGATGTCGACGACAAAGACTAGAGTTTCATCTGCCAGTTCGTGGCCTTCAGATTCACCGTACGCCAGGTCTGGTGGGATCGACATGACGACCTGGGAACCGACCTTTTGGCCCTCGAGTCCCTCTTGCCAACCGGAGATGAGCTGTTGTAGTTCAAATTGTGCAGGCGCGCCAGTGTTGTCTTCGCCCCAAGACGAGTCGAATTCTTCGCCGTCGGACCAGGAAATACCACGGTAATGGATGGTCACATAAGACTCGGCTTGTACCTCTGCGCCGTCACCCTGTTTCAGCACGTCTACCGTCAGGTCTTCGGGCGGGGTGCCTTCGGGAGTCTCGATGCTTGGTGCCTGGGTGTCTTCATCAAGGCTTACTGACGGCAGTGACTCATCCAGCTCGGCAGCGTCGACTTCTTCGCCGGTGGCATGGGTCTGCACAACATCTTCAAGAGAAATAATGTTCAGGTAGGCCGGGGTACCTTCACCCAGCGTATTTGCCGGCAAGTAGAACGCAATATCAGAGCCGATTGGCGCACCGGTCATGGCTTCGTGTGCCTGAGGATTTGTTGAAGCAAATTCCTCGTTGAGTTGCAGAGTTGATCCACCCAGATCAAAGTCGTGACTGAGTACTTGTTGACTGTCAACATCCACGTTGGCGGTCAAGATTTGCATCAAGTCGCCTTCTTCAACGGGTTCGCCGTCCCCTTCATTCATAACCCACGCTGCAGGCTGGTCGAGTTCTAGCTCGCCGTCAATTTCAACCTCTTCGGTTTCTCCGGAGATGTCGTAGGAAATTTCGACATCGGGATCTTCGACCTGCTCCGTGGTCTCCTGGTTTTCCTCGTCATCAGATCCGCAGGCGGTCAAGGCCAGTGCTGCGGTGAGGACAATCCCCGCTGTGGTTGCGAGTTTGGAGCGGCTGTATTTCGTTGACATGTGGTTCCTTGTGGTTGGTTGTTGAGCCGTCCATAAGTTTAGCGGGATCAACAACGGTTAGAGGTCAGCTGAAGCGACTTTAGCAAACAGCTCATCGACGATTGAAATGTCGGTTTCGAATGCATCTCGAACATAGAGGGTCTGCATTGGGTGATGGTTGAGTTTCATATGCGTCCAGTCCATGGAGTAGTCCATGCCTAGCGCTCGTGCGCTGTGGATAAAACGGTGTCGCAACAGGGCCCGTGTCGTAGCCGGCGGGTTCTCGCGTGCTGCTTCAACCTTTGCGTCAGTTAGGACACGTGCAGCTGCTCCCCTGGCTTCTAATAGATTGAAGAGGCCGCGCTGCGGATCGATGTCATGGTACGACATATCCAGTTGGACCAGGCGCGCTGCTTCCCAATTCAGGTTGTTCTTCTGAGCATATGCGTTGAAGAATTTATATTTGATGGCCCAATCGATTTCTGTGTCGATTGCTGAATAGTTTTGGCTTCGAATCCCCTCGAGGGTACGTTCCCAGAGGCTCATAATCTGACCAATGTGCCCGTGGTGTTCCCCATTTTTTTCTAGGAAATCCTGTGCCATGGTCAGGTAATATTCTTGAATTTCTAGGGCGGTCATTGTGCGGCCGCCAACCAGTTCGAGCGGTGTGTTGCCAGTGAGATCGTGTGAGACACTGCGAATGGCTCGAACGGGGTGAGCCAGTTGCAGGTTCGAGAGCGGTTTGCCGGCTTCGATGATTCGCAACAAAAGATCGGTGGCACCAAAACGTAGCAGTTGCGTGGTTTCTGACATGTTGGAATCGCCGACGATGACGTGCAGGCGTCGAAATTTTGAAGAGTCAGCGTGGGGTTCGTCCCGGGTATTGATCATGGGACGGGCTCGTGTGGAAGACGACGAAATGGCTTCGTACATGTAATCGGCCCGCTGTGAGAACGCAAAATGTGGTTCACTCCGGGTCGGGAACTGATCGACCAGCGGAAGGGCGCTTGGGTCTTGGATCACCACACCACTACCGCTGATAAGCTGGCGGGTCACCATGAATGGTAATAGCGCTTCGGCCAGACGGCGGTACTGAGTGGTCCGCTCAATCATGTAGTTTTCGTGACTGCCATATGAGTTGCCCAACGAATCGGCATTGTTGCGGTACAGGAACACCTGCCCGTCGAAGCCGTCGTTGGCCATGGCTTGCTGAGCTTGGGCCACTAACCGGTGCATGATGGCATCACCGGCAGCGTCACTGGCGATCAGTTCGTCCAGCAGGGTGGTTTCAGCGGTTGCATATTCCGGGTGAGAACCAACATCTAAATAGAGGCGAGAGCCATTGGAGATGAACACGTTTGATGAGTTGCCCCAGTCCACTACCGGTTTGAACATGTAGCGTGCTACTTCGTCCGGGGCCAAGGGGCGTTTGTTGGGGTGCACGGTGTGTACACCGTATTCGGTTTCCAGCCCCATGATACGGGTATCCAAGTCCAGCTCCTAGAATATTCGGGGTTTAGTTACTGGCCGCCTTTTTGTACAAAGCCCTGGACAAATTCTTCAGCGTTGACTTCGAGCACGTCATCAATTTCGTCTAACAGCGAGTCCAAATCAGAAGTCTGAGCACTTGCGGATCCCGGCGAAGGCGTGCCCTCGGGTAATGGGTCAGGAATATGCTGGTCTTCATCGCGTTGTTGGTGTGATGGGCGTTGTTGTCCTTGTGCCAAAGTGAGCTCCTTAATGCCGGGTTAGTTGCGCCCTGTGACTCGATACGGTTGCAGCTGTTTTAAGAGTTGCGCTAGTTCTGCGTGGTTTGCTGGTGTATCGTCTAGCGTCAATTGTGGCTTGCCTGCCGCTAACATGCCGTTAATATGGTCCGCTGTTGCCGCAAGAGGTTCCAATAAATGGAAACGTTGCAGCGGACCTTGACGGAAAGGACGCACCAGTACTGACTCCCAGGATACTCCCGCCAAGTGTGCACCGAAACGATCAATGAGGCGCCCGCGAGTCCAGGCTCTGGTCGTCGTTGGCGGCATGGACATCGCCTGGTGGATTTGCTCGCCACTGACGACGGTACGCATCGCTCCGCGTGACAAGAGCGTGTAGTACAAGCCTTTATCTTCACGTAGATCGGCCCACTGCAGATCAAGCATGGCTAACTTGGCGTCCGACCAATCCAATTTGTGCCGCTTGCGCATCCCGCTGAGTAGTTGATATTTTGCAATCCAATCAAGACGGTCAGCTAACTTAGCCGGATCCTGTTCGAGAAGATCTAGGACTTCAGCCCAGGCATCGACGACGTCGACAGTCTGTCTATCGTCAATGCCGTAGCGGTGGAGATAGTCTTGGGCGGCTTGTTGATATATGCGTTGGATTTCGATGGGGGTCATCCATCCGCGACCATTGACCAATACCTGGGTTTGCAGGGATGGGTCGTGTGAGATATCTTTGAGCGCCTGAACCGGTTCGGCCAATTCCACCATCGGCAATTCACCCAGTTCGATCAACGACAAGACCAGCGATGTCATTCCAACTCGCAACCAGGTGGAGTACTGAGACAGGTTAGCGTCGCCGATAATCACGTGCAGTCGGCGGTACGACTCAGGAGTAGCGTGTGGCTCGTCACGGGTGTTGATAATGGGACGTCGGATCGTGGTTTCTAAACCGACTTCTTCTTCAAAGAAATCTGCCCGCTGGGATATTTGGAATCCTGCGTGTTCGTTGAGGCTCCCGATCCCTACTCGGCCAGCGCCGGTGATAATCTGCCGGGTAGCGAAAAATCCAATGAGATGGTCTGATAGTTCGTCGAAATCCAAATCGCGAGCTACCAGGTAGTTCTCGTGTGCCCCGTAGGAAACCGATTTAGAATCCGTATTATTTTTATACAAGATTAGCTCAGCAGCGCCGTTAGCATCCGCTATATGGTTGGCGGCTTGTTGAGCGATTCGGTCCCCCGCCTGGTCCCAGATCACGGCGTCGATTGGATTGGTGGTCTCAGGAGAGGAATATTCGGGGTGTGCGTGGTCGACATAAAAGCGTGCACCATTTGGCAGGATCAGGTTTACCAGCAGGTGGATTTCCTGACCGTCCTCGTTGGCTAATACTTGATCCGTGAGTTGTGAAGGATGCGCAATCGAACGGGGCATTTGCCAGCCTCGAGCGTCAGAGAGCGGCGACTCTTCGTTATAGTCCCATTCGGTACTGGCCACGTTCGTTCCTTCAGCCGCGAGTTTGTGACCATACGCATTGATGAGCTCGAGCGACATCACCGAGTGGGATGCCTGCGGATGTGCAGGTGCGTGGATGCCAAATTCGGTTTCGAGTCCGACGACTCGGTGCACTCCGTAGCCGACCGTGGCACGGTCTGCCGGAAATTTCTTGGCTAAAGCTGTAGGAATCAACGACACGTGTGTCATCGAAGAATCACTGTCCATTCTGCAGTACACGCAAGGCAATTGCCTGAGCGCCTCGGTGGCCTGCTAGTCGTAACCACTGTTGCGGTGCTGACGTATCGGGTAGGTCCAGTTGCTGCGATTTTTCCTCACTGCTGGCCTGGAGCAAGTGGCTTGTCTTGAGTCCTTTGGCCGCATTGGCATCAGTGGCGCGGGCATCGAGATAGTCTTTAATAGCGAGACGTTTTGCACGGTCCACGATATTGGCGATCGTGGCACCAGAGACGAAGTCAGCGAAGTACAGCACGACAACCGCGCCGTCTTGGTACGTTACTTCCACGAATTGATTGTCGCTGTGTCGAGCATAAAGTGATTCCACAGCCTGATTGATCATGTGCTCGACGGCGGCTTGTGACCCGCCGTGTTGCATTACTTCGTTTGGATGCACGGGGATTTCTGAGGTCAGATAGATCCCAAAGATTTCATGGGCGCCGGTGGCGTCTGGGCGGTCCACCCGGATTTTTACATCCAAGCGGCCGGGACGCAGAATAGCCGGATCAATCATATCTTCACGGTTGGAGGCGCCGATGACGATCACATTCTGGAGCGATTCGACGCCGTCAATTTCGGCCAGTAACTGCGGAACAATGGTGGTTTCAACATCTGACGAAGTGCCGGATCCACGGGTACGAAACAGGGATTCCATTTCGTCAAAGAAAATTACTACCGGATACCCCTCAGAAGCCATTTCACGTGCACGAGCAAATATGGTGCGTATGTGGCGCTCGGTCTCGCCCACATATTTATTGAGGAGTTCGGGACCTTTGATATTCAAGAAATACGAGTGAGCGACTCCGTCAACGCGCCCGCTCAATGATTGGGCAACAGCTTTGGCGATGAGCGTTTTACCGGTACCAGGTGGCCCGTAGAGCAAGATGCCTTTTGGCGGTTGGAGATGATGCTCGCGATAAAGCTCGGGATAGAGGAACGGTAATTCTACAGAATCGCGTATTTGGCCTATTTGTTTTCCGAGTCCGCCGATGTCGTCGAAAGTCGCGTCGGGAACTTCTTCCAACATCACGTCTTGTACATCGGAGACATCCAGCACCTGGGTGGCAAAGCCCGAACGATAGTCCACCAGCACCGCATCCCCTACACGCAACCGTACGTCGCACAGTGCTGCAGCTCGGTTCACGACATGCTCGTCGTCACTTCGTCCCACGACAAGGATCCGGTTATCGTCAAAGAGCTCTTTGATGCGTCCAGTGTCGCCCGTGGGGTTCGGGCTGAGGACAGCCACGATGGATAATGCTTCATCGAGCAGGACATCGCTGCCGGCTGTTACGGCTTCAGCACTGAGCATCGGTGAGATATGAGTGCGCATCTTGCGCCCCGAATACAAGATATCCGCAGCGGGGCGCGCCACGGATGGCAGCTCAATGGATGGGTCATGTTCTCGCCCGGCGTGTACTTCGAGTACGGTAGCGAAGCTAAACGGCGGCTGCGCATTATCAGCGATTGAGTCCTTAAGATCTGTGATCTCTTCGCGTGTGAGATTCAGGATCTCGACCATACGACGATTATTGCGTGACGCGGTATCGAGGTCTGCTCGCAGTTGCCGATTATTCTCAACCAGAGTGGCTAGCCTGCGCCGGGTTGAGTCATATTTCTGCTGCAGATTTGTGTGCACTTCGGCAGAGATCGACTCTCGTGGTGTTTCGATCGGCGCATTGTCAGACAAGCGAACCCTACCTCCAAAAGTTTACGGATACGTAGTCAACAGTCTACGTGCCTTGAAGATTCCCGTCTTGGGTTCATTCGGAATTCTCGTCGTCTTGTTGCGAATTTTTAGCGGTTCGCGCAGCATTGATCGAATCCTGCGACCGTTCGGCCTGGGCTTTGGACTGACGGACGGCTTTCTTGGCGCGTTTCGTGGTTGGCTCCCGATGACCGTGCTGTTCGGCACGCCAACGTTCGGGGGCTTCGGGTGTCCAAATGTCCATGTCTTCTTGCTTGAACGTCTTAATACGTCGGCGCAGTTCAAGACCTTCTTGCCCCAGCGCCAATCTGCGGGCCATGACCAGGAAACCGGTATGACCGACCATTCGGTGCTGCGGTCGAACGGCCAGACCATCAAGATGCCAACCTCGAAGCATGGTTTCCGAGGCTTCGGCGGCCGTAAATCGGCCATCCTCCCGGATCGCTTCGTGAATCCGGGATAGTTGTGTTGCTGTCGCCACGTAGTTCAGCCACACTCCCCCGGGTGCTAACAGCTCAGCAACGGTGTCCACGACCTCCCACGGCGCCAACATATCTAGGACAACGCGGTCTATCGTGCCTGGCTCGTGCTGTTTGAGAGCTTCCTCCTGGACGTCCCCTAGAGTGATGCTAAAAGCAGGGTGCCGTTCACCAAAAAACGTAGTTACGTTCGCTTCGGCAATCTCGGCAAAATCTGCTCGGCGCTCATAAGAGAACACTTTGCCCTGGTCCCCCACTGCGCGCAGCAAGGAAATGGATAAGCCACCCGACCCGACACCGGCTTCAACCACACGTGCACCCGGAAAAATATCTGCCATATGAATGATTTGTCCGGTGTCCTTGGGGTAAATCACAGTGGCACCGCGGGGCATCGACAAAACGTAGTCGGATATCAACGGTCGCAGAACCTGGTATTCAAACCCGTGGGTATTTTCGATGACCACACCTTCAGGTCCGCCAATCAACTCATCGTGGTGGAGCACTCCGTGCTGGGTATGGAATGACTCACCGGCTAACAAGGTGATGGTGTGGAGTTTGCCGCGTTCATCAGTGAGCTGGACTCGTTCGCCGGCTCGTAGTGGGCCGCGACGACTTAGAGCTCCGACCGGCGGAGTGTTATCACCCGAGGTGGTCATACAACAGTCCTTTCACAAACTGGGTTAGGCATTAAGGCGTCCGGCAAGAGTTTCCGGATTGATGATGCCAAGAATTCTGTGGGGTACTTGCGTTTCGTCGATCACCGCGATGACTTCGTTTGGGAACTCCATAAACGTGGTGAAGAGATGTTCAACGGTATCGGAAGAATGAACTTGTGCTCCTGGATTTACCGTACGTGAGACGGTACTGACTGGCAGGTTCCATGAACTCCGTGGGACGGATGCCAGCGCACCGGAGTCCACGATGCCGACAAGCACTTCATGCCCGTTATGCTCATTGAGGTCAAGTACGGCTATGGGCAGTTGCTGATATTCACGTCCGGGCCCGGCACCGTTTAGCAGCGGTATTAATTCTGAAATACTGGCGTGAGACAGCACGGTTTGGACCGGCGTCATTAATTCTATGATGGTCAGTCGCTCAGCTAGGAGTTGTGCTTCGGCTGTCTTAATAGCAGCAGAGGCTGCCTGCCAAAGCATGGCACCCAGGAGCACAATGATCACCAGTGTGAACGGTGACAGCTCCCCGGTCTGGAGAAGTGGTACCAGTACCCCGCCGACGAATAGGAGCAGTACAATGACTCGACCAGACCAGCCCGCAGCCCGCATGCCACGCGCTCGCGATCCTGTCGCAGCCCAGACCGAGGATTCTACAACGCGACCGCCATCGAGCGGATGGCCCGGTAACAGGTTGAAGATGCCAATCAAGAGGTTTGTCCATACTGTGATGGTCAAGAGCACCTGGGCCGTGCCCGAAGGGTCTAAGAGAACCTGCAGAAGTAACCATGCAGCTCCGGCAATGACCAGGTTGGAAATCGGACCGACAATTGCAACTGTCAGTGAACGTAGCGGAGTTTGTTCTTTTCCGGTGGACGAATGTTCATAAATTGTCGCGCCACCCCAAAAGTTGAGAGTGACCTCATTGACTTTCCACCGAAAACTGATGGCCGCCAGCGCGTGAGCGAGCTCATGGATTAACACTGTGCCGAACATGATGAGCACAAAGAACGCAGCGACCGCCCACGTCCAAGCCGTCGAAGCATCTGGCAACGCTTGAGAAAACGTAGGGCGGAAGACCACCATGATCAGCGCGGCAAAGAACCACCACGACCAGCTGACATAAATTGGTATGCCAGCCAGCGAGGCAATCTTCAGGCCTTTTTTGGCGGTCATGCTAAAGGCTCCATCCTTATTTATCGCTGACAGGGGGTATTCGTTAAACCTTGCCACATTTTCGAAACACCATCGTGCGTGATGAGCACGGTGGCTGAATTGCGCTGTGGGCGTGGCACAAGGTTCCCGGGAGCTCATACTCTACGCGGTGTCAGCGAACACGGGTATCACGGGAGGAAACAGTTGGCTAAGCTGGAGTGTACAGAGTGACTGAACGTATTGAATGGATTGTATGTCTGAATTTTCTGGCGTGGATCAGAGCTTCCTGGGCTGGTTAGCGAAGCACACTCCGACCCTGTCTGGGCGGACTTCTCGTGCGGCAAGGGTGATGGTCGCGGCTTTCGAGGGTTGGTCCGATGCCGGCGACGCCGCGACGGATGCGATTGAAGAAATCGCCCGGCAAACGAATGCCGAGCTCATGACCGAACTGAATCAAGACGACTATTACGACTACCAAGTCACGCGTCCGGTCGTCACCCGAAATACTGATGGCACCAGTCAGATTGCTTGGCCAAGCACCCGAGTATTTCACTCCGTTGCGGGCCAAACCCAACCTGATCAGCCAGAACTGTTTATGATTCTTGGGACTGAGCCCAGTCTGCGTTGGCGGTATTTTGTTAAAGAAATATTGGACTACGCCGAAGAGTGGGACATCGATGCGATCGTCGTCACCGGTGCCCTCTTGGCAGATGTGCCGCACTCGCGCCCGCTGACGCCTTCAAAATCCTCTGCTCACCACGAACTGCGAGATGCTTTAAAAGGCTACGCTCAACCTACATATGAGGGACCAACGGGCATTACCGGCGTGCTGACCACTGCCTCGGCTTCCCGAGGTTTTCCGACAGTTTCGACGTGGGTTACAGTCCCCCACTATGTGGCTCAAGCGCCATCACCCAAAGCACAGTTGGCATTGGTTCGAGAACTCGAAGATCTCCTTGGGCTGCGTTTGGACATGAACCTCTTATCTGATGATGCAGCGGCCTGGGAGCGTGGCGTCGATGAGCTTGCTGGCGAAGACCCAGATGTAGCGGCCTACATTGAACAATTGGAACAGGCTCGTGACACGGAACAATTGCCGGAGGCATCCGGCGAACAAATTGCAAAAGAGTTTGAACGCTACCTCAAGCGGCGTAATAACGACGACGGTGGTACTGCCTCCCGAGGAGACGGTACACACTAAAAGACTTGTGAGAAGACTCAGGGCACCCACGAACCATTCGTTGGGTGCCCTGAGTTTTTTCTTGGTGAGTTAGTACAGTTTGATGCCTAAGAGGGCATCGACCACAACCGCTACATTTACAGACTGTAGATTTGGATCCCGCGGCACAGCTTTTTCACTGGCACGCTCGGCCCAGTCGTCCACGGCTTGTAGAGCGCGCGGAGCATCCAGATCGTCCGAGAGCGCCGAGAAAATTTCTCTCGTCAGTGCTTCAGCCTCGCCGCGTTGTTCAAACGCCATCGCGGATTTCCATGATTCGAGACGCTGAGTTGCTGTCGAGAGGGCTTCATCCGTGTAGGACCAGTCGCTGCGGTAGTGGTTATCCAACAGCAGGGTGCGAATTGCCATCGGCGATTCGCCACGGGCGACCAGTCTCGAGACCAATTCCAGGTTCCCAAGGGACTTGGACATTTTCACGCCATCGAGGCCAACCATGCCGGAGTGCACATAGTGTTGAGACATTGGGCTGTCGGTCACTGATGTTGCGTGGGCAGCGGAGAATTCATGGTGTGGGAACCGTAGATCTGAGCCGCCGCCCTGAACGGTAAAGGGCACCGGCAGTGTGTGGTGTGCGATCGCAGAGCATTCGACGTGCCATCCAGGACGACCTGCTCCAAGAACGTCGTCATCCCAGGAGGGTTCGCCGTCACGACGAGCCGACCAGACCAACGGATCGAGTGGATTCTTTTTGCCCGCACGGCCGGGATCACCGCCACGTTCTGGGAAGATCTCTGCCATCTCGTCATGCGAATGTGCGCTGACGGAACCCAGGCGCCAGTCTGTACGCTCCTCGGCTGCCTCGATGGAGAAGTAGATGTCTCCCTCAGGGTTCTTGTCGTCGCCGGGAACGGTATAGGCAACGCCGGCCTCCACCATTTGGCGCACCAGAGTTCGAATCCAATCAACCGTTTCTGCCACACCCAGGTAATGTGATGGCGCTAAGACGTTGAGGTGTTGCATGTCAGAGCGGAACAGGTCGGTTTGTTCTTCCCCCAGTTCTCGATAGTCCACACCGATTTCTCGGGCCCGTTCGAATAAGGGGTCGTCAACATCGGTGACGTTTTGCGTGTAGGTAACCCGATATCCTGCCGCAATCCAATAACGGTATAGCAAGTCGAAAGCCACGTATGTGTTGGCATGGCCCAAGTGCGTGGCATCGTAGGGGGTGATGCCGCAAACATACATCGTGGCGTGGTTGTCATTAACGGTGACCCGTTGTTTTTGTTGGGTAGCCGTATCAAAGAGTTGAAGATCATCTTCCTGTACAGGAAGGGCAACCGGAAATGGAGTGATCCAAGATTTCATGAAAACTAGCGTGTTCCTTACGAATGATGTTTATCCGATGAGGGTTTTGTAGAGGCTATGGGTTAGGCGTTAATGATTCCTAAACCAAGCAGGACATACAGGGCAGCACCCAGCAGGATGCGATACCAGACAAAGACTTTGAACGAGTTATTCGAAATGAATCTCATGAGCCATGCGATGATCGCATATCCGACGAAGAAGGCCACTACTGTCGCTACTAAAGTTTCGAGCATGCCGTAGGTCGCGGAAGGATCAGGGCTGGAAATCGACTGAGCCAGTTTATAGAATCCCGAGGCAAAGACTGCGGGAACCGCCAGCAGGAACGCATAGCGCGCTGCTGCCTGACGGGTGTAGCCCAGTGCTAGGCCCATGGTGATAGTCCCGCCGGAGCGCGACACACCTGGAATGAGCGCCATTGCTTGGGCGAGGCCATACAGGATGCCGTCTCGCCAGGTCAGTTTCCTGATGGGCTTGACCTGTTTGCCCCAGGTGTCTGCCATCGCGAGAATCACGCCGAAAACGATCAGCATGGTGGCCACAAGCCAAAGCGATCGGAACGTAGTGTCAATATACTCTTCGAATAATAAGCCGAGCACACCAATGGGTATAGAACCGACGATGATGAGCCAGCCCATACGGACATCGGGATCCGAGTGGGAGACTTTCCCCGCTAATGCTCGACACCACTGACTGATAATTCTCGTGATATCTCGCCAGAAGTAGAGGAGCACAGCGAGTTCGGTACCTATTTGGGTGATGGCGGTAAACGCCGCCCCGGGGTCTGCTGCGCCAGGTAAGAATTCACCAATGACGCGCAGGTGCGCCGACGATGAGATCGGCAAAAATTCGGTAAGGCCTTGCACCAGGCCTAGGATGATAGCTTCAATCCAGTTCACTCGGTCAACCCTACGACACTCAAGTGGAAAAGTTTTGAAGCTACGACACGTTGACCCTAGTTAGTCGTCCTCTTCACTATCGCTCTCGTCCTCAATGACGAGGCCGTCGAAGTCATCCTCGTCATCTTCGTAGTCGTCGAAATCGTCATCATCGTCGTCGTCTTCGTCTTCGAATATGTCTAATGGAGTGACCTCGCCGGTGGCATCATAGAGGGCGTCTTCGTAGCCTTCGAATGCGTCAGCAAGCGCGTAATAGGTGTGCTCCAAAGTTGGGTCATCTTCGCCACGTTTGTTCGTTGCTGCAGCAAAGTGTTCTTGGAGTGCGGAAACAAGTGCGTCTAGCGAGACGCGCGGATCGGTGCTCATGGAGTCTAGATTATCTTGGATTAAGACTGGTGACTACACTTTATGAGTTTATGTGCTTGGCCTGCTGCGAAACCGCAAAATTGATACGTTCCGGTTTCGAGACAGGCTGACTACAGTAGATGTACTATTCCAAGAATAGGCGCGCTACCAAGTAGGAGGACCAGCGAGTGCGAGAGACCCCGATTGTCAGCAGTATCGATGCTCTAACCCGGAAGAACGCTTGGGAATATTTGGTGATAACTGTTGCGCCCGATGATTCACTGGCAGCGGCCCGACAACGTTTAGTCGAACATGCTGAGTATGGACACTGGGAATTGCAAAGATCGCTGCTCTACAAGGGTGGGACTCGACGCTTTTGGTTGCGACGCAAGGCCATGAAGGTCGAGTCCACGCTGCTTGTAGTCTGACTATTCGCTGAGCGGGCCCAGTCCGAAGCTAGCGAATGTGGTGTGAGCTGATTCATCATCCGAGGGATGATATACGCCGGCCATGACGTCACGATAGAGCCGCGCAATCTCTTCGGTGCGATGGAAGCCTGCTCCCCCGGAAGCCTCGAAGGCATAGTCCACTTGTGCTTTGGCGACTCGAATAGCAGAAATTTTGTTGGCTACTAAACGAGTAGACCATTCGTCTCCGTAGTCTGTGAGCTGCGTGATCGCTTCGGCCAACCCTGTTATTTGCTGGTCCTGACTCATTTGACGCAAAATTGCCTCGCCGTGTTTATAGCGCAGGATCGGGTCTTGTGACAGTGCGGCACCGTTGACCTTTGATATTCGGCTTTGCAGTTTTTGGGCGGCGATCTCCACGGCGCGATCACCAATGCCTGCGTAGACAGCGGACGTAAACGTGAGGAACGCAGCAAAAATACCAAACGTTAGTAAGTCTTGATTTGGCCCGGTCGGGATGCGACGAATGATTCTATCGGCGGGGACCACGACTCCATTGAGATGTGTGACAAACGAGTGCGTTGCGCGCATACCCAACATGTCCCAGCTGGAACCATCGGACTCGGTATTGCCTTCTGATCGATCGAGTACCGCATAAATTAATTCAGCACCATCCGGGGATTTGCCGAATATGCCCAAGCGCGTCCAAACGGGTGACAGCGTAGTGAAAATTTTGGTGCCAGTGAATTTGACTGAGCCATCGACTTGTTCTTCTGCCACGGTCCCTGAATCGAACAGCACAGCGTCGTTGCCTGCTTCGGAGATCCCGAAAGCATAGGTTTCGCCAGCCCCGGCTTCCTGAAGGATGAAGTCGAGGTCAGGATTGCCATTCGCCTGGAAGATACTGGCTACGCCGGACCAAATCAGATGCATATTGACGGCCAAGGCGGTGGCTGGGGCGTAGGCTGCAAGTTTTTTCTGAGCATCAACAACGGCGGCGAAATTCCAGCCTAGTCCTCCATCTTTTTCTGCGGAAAGTGCAGCCAAGTACCCTGTGTCCCGAAGCACTTCAAGATCTTTGTAGGGAAATTCATTACGTTCGTCATAACCAGCAGCACGTTGACGAATGCCCGTCAAAATTTCCTCGGTGAGCACCGTATCGATCTGTTTCTGATATTGCGAATGAGGTAAGGCCATCTATGTCCTTTCAGGAACCATTCTGTGCTGGTTCTAGAATGCGCAGCAGTGCGCGCACACCAAAATCCAGTGAGTCGATCGGCATACGTTCGTCGATGCCATGGAAGAGTTTTGGAAATTCCAAATCTGGTGGAAGCTGGAGCGGGATAAAACCATATCCAGCGATGCCCAGTTGAGACAGTGCATTGTTGTCGGTTCCGCCGGACATCATGAACGGTAGAACGACGGCTTCTGGATCCTCTTGGGCAATGGCATCGATCATGGCCTCAACGAGAGCTCCGGAATATGGCGCCTCAATGGCTTGTCTGCCGTGTTCGTACGTTACCTGCACATCGTCGCCAGCCAGAGATCGAATAGTCTCCAGCAGGTGTTCGTCCTGACCAGGCAGTGGCCTGGCATCAAGAGTCGCCTCGGCCTTGCCGGGAATGACATTGTGTTTGTAACCGGAGGTTAAACCGGTTGGGTTCGACGAGTTACTCAGTGTGGAACCAACAAAGGTGACTGCAGATCCGATGGCTGCCAGCTGGGGGCTGGGGTCACTGTCATCGAACGTGACCCCCATGAGTTCCGAGACCTCCTCCATTAATTGTCGGGTGGTATCGGTGTAGTGCAGCGGCCATTGGTGGTGCCCAATGGCTGACATAGCATCCGCCATCTTTGTCACCGCATTATCGGTATGCCGAGCTGAACCGTGTCCCGGTGTTCCAATGGCAGTGAGATTGAGCCACGCAATACCCTTTTCGGCCGTTTGTAAAAAGTAAGCCCGTTTGCCAGCAACAGTAGCTGTGAACCCTCCGACCTCGGAGATGGCTTCTGTGGCACCAGCAAAAAGATCGGGACGATTAGCCACAAGCCACGCGGAACCGTATACGCCGCCTGCCTCTTCGTCGCCAAACAGTGCAAGGATGATGTCGCGTCGTGGTTGTTGGCCCGTGGCGTGTAAGTGCTCCAAGGCACTCAGCATGATCGCGTCCATGCCCTTCATGTCGGCTGCACCGCGACCATAGATCACATCGTCGATAACTTCGGCACCGAATGGATCAACAGACCATTCAGACGCATCAGCGGGAACCACGTCGATATGGCCGTGCAAAATTAAGGCCGGTGCAGTTGTGTCCCAACCTTTCATTCGCCCAATAACGGAAGCGCGACCAGGTTCCGACTCAACTATCTCCGGATTCATGTCTAGGGCGTCCATGAGTTTGGCGCAGTATGCCGCAGCTTCGGGCTCACCGCGTGAGTCGTTGCCACCGTAATTTGTGGTGTCTATTTGAATCAGGTCGCGAGTGATTTTCGCTACCCGATCTCGGAAAGTTCCTGGCGCAATCGCGCCACCATCAGTGTATTCAGGCATAATGTCACTCTATCGAACACGACAATGCCCGGCCATGGTGCAACCACTGGAAAGTTTGTGTTATGCTTGTCGCTGTTGCCTTCTCCAGTACCTGGAGGAATCACCACCAGCGCGGGTGGCGGAATTGGTAGACGCGCAGCGTTGAGGTCGCTGTGAGCTTTATCGCTCGTGGGGGTTCAAGTCCCCCTCCGCGCACGTTGTACGATTGAGAATCGGGACATGGGAAGCACACCGTGTCCCGATTTTTTTTAATCTCGACGCTAGTCTTCTTTGGTACCAGGTGAGGATTTCTTGGGCACACAACTTACGATCGTCATGATCTCCATGCATACCTCTCCATTGGCACGGCCCGGACAGGGTGACGCTGGAGGCCTGAACGTGTATATCAGAAACCTCACAGAGGGTTTGATCCGTGCCGGACATCAGGTGCTGAGTTTCACACGAAAAACTGCGGCAACAGATCACATCGTTGAACTTGATCAAGTCACCGGATCGAAGGTGATTCCGCTGAGTGTTGGTCGACTATCTTTGCCCAAAGAAGCTCTGGACCAGCTGACCGCGCAATTTGCTGACGATCTTGTCCGCGGTGTGGAGCAATACGCCAAACACCCGGTTGTGTTGCATTCGCATTACTGGCTTTCTGGCATGGTGGCTCATCAGGCCACGCTGCAGCTCAACGCCCCTATCGTACACACGATGCATACTTTGGGTGCTACAAAAAATAGTTCAGCACCCGGTACTGAGCCGCCGTATCGAATTGAACGTGAAGCCTTTATTTGTGCGCAAGCACAAGTAGTGACCGCCAATACCCTGGTGGAAAAGCAGGAATTGATACACCATACCCGGGTTGCCCCTCAACGCGTGGAAATCGTCCATCCAGGTGTGGACCATGAGATTTTTCATCCCAACGGCGCATCGGTGTGGCCCGGACGGGTGGCTGATACAGCCCCGCGCATCCTTTTTGCGGGTCGACAGCAACGGTATAAAGGACCACATGTACTGCTGCAAGCTCTAGCCACACTGCGAGACCGCGGCTTTCATACCTTGCCGGTGGTGCACTTTACCGGTGCTGTTTCCGGGTCCTCGGATTACGATTTGCATGCCAAGGCGCATTTACTGGGCGTGGCGCCATGGTGTTCATTTTCGGCTCCGGTAAACCCCGAAAAGCTTGCCAGCTATATGCGCGCTGCTGATGTCGTGGTCATGCCTTCGGTCACCGAATCATTCGGTCTGGTTGCTGTTGAAGCACAAGCCTGTGGCACTCCGGTCCTGGCGCACAAGGCAGGCGGGCTGACGACTGCGGTAGCGGACGGGTTCAGCGGGCAACTGGTGGATTCGCTCGACGCGGTTGCCTGGGCGGACGCACTGGAAACCGTTGTTGAGGACCCCCAACGTTGGCGAGATTATGGTGTTGCAGGGGTCCACCATTCAGCACAGTTCTCCTGGTCCGCCATGGCGGAACGAATGGTAGAAATTTATTCGTCTTCGGTGACGGCATCAACGTCATGATAAAGACGTTGACCGGCTCCCGAAATTTGTCGGGAACCGGTCAACGTGAGCGCTGCGTGTTTGTTCGAGCTAGTGGAGCCGAATCTCAGCTGCGAAATTGAGCTTCTCTTTTCGGGCGTTCCAGCCGGTGATGAGCTGCCGGTCATTGGCGTGACGATAGTTCACTGCGACTTTGGTTGGCAACCGCATCGGAGAGGCAAATTCGATGGCCCAGGTATACGGCGCCGGAGTTTCGCGTCCTGCTAGCATCCGTCCCGCAGCGTACATGCCGTGAGCAATGGCTGAAGGCATGCCGAGAGCCTTTGCTGTGATGTTGGAGAGGTGAATCGGGTTCCGATCGCCTGAGACGGCAGCGTAGCGCCGACCGATATCTTTTGGCAGATGCCACTGAGCAGTCATGGCCGGTGGTCGAAAGGGTTCTCGAGCAGGTCGTGGTGGTTGTTCCGCGCCCGGCAACTTCACTGACTGAGATAAGTACAGTGCCATGGACTGCCACAACAGCTTATCGGTCGTAGGGTCAAAGATTTGCACCCAAATTTCCACCGTCGTGCCCGCATGATGGGGAGCCAAATTTTGGGCCCAGGTGGCAATGCGAAGCGGTTGATCGATTGGAATATCAGACATATGCCAAACCTTGTGCTGCAGATGCACCATGCCCAAAAGCGGCAGTGGGAAGCCCCGCTCGGCCATCATTGCGGTGGAGAGACCAAAGGCCGTGATATGTGCGGTTAAAGATGGTGCGGAGTTATGTCCGACGTCGCCGGAAGCACTCAACAGTGTGTTGTAATCGTCCACCAGCTGACGGGAAATTACATCAGTGGTTTCCCAGCATGTACCAGGCAGACTCACCGCCATGGGTCTTTTGCGACGGATAACACCGGCTGCAACTTTGCCATACGAGGAAGTCAGAGAAGGCGTCTCGTTGACGGAGATGATCCGCAATGATTCTGTTTTGGGATCTGAGTCGATAATATTTGGTGTCACCATTATTGCCCCACCATCGATTGGCCGCATACTCGCAAGGTTGTGCCGTTAATCCCAGCTGATGCGTCTGCGTGGAAGAGCGCTATGGCTTCGGCTACGTCGACTGGACGACCACCCTGCTGCATTGCATTCATTCGACGTGCCACTTCGCGGGTTGCTGTTGGCATTGCATCGGTCATGGCCGTCTCGATGAACCCTGGTGCTACGGCGTTGATCGAGCCACCGGTCTCCCCCAGGGTTTCTGCATAGGCCTGTGTCATGCCCATGACACCGGCTTTTGCGGCAGCATAATTGGTCTGGCCTCTGTTACCTGCGATGCCTGAGGTTGATGACAGTGAAGTGATCCGGAAGTTGTCGGCTAAGACCCCATCGCCGCGTGCTTGGAGAAGCTGCTCATTTATACGCAGCGGCGCACTAATATTCACCGCGATCAGCGAGTCCCAGCGACTGTCATCCATATTGGCAAGAAGCTTGTCACGAGTTATGCCGGCGTTATGGACAATGCCGTCGAGCCGACCGAATCGTTCCCTGGCCTTCTGTAGTAGCTGGACCCCAGCGTCTTCGGCGGTAATATCCATTTGAACACTGATGCCGCCGACTCGGTTCATGACATCGGTCAAGGCGTCACCAGCAGACGGCATATCGACCCCGATCACGGTTGCGCCGTCACGGGCTAAGAGTTCACTAATCGCCGCGCCGATTCCCCGAGCAGCACCGGTCACCACGATGACTTTCTCGGCTAGCGGGGTATCCCAGTTACTAGGCACCTCGCCGGCTGACGAGGACACTGTGAGAAATTGTCCGGCGACATAAGCAGAGCGACCAGAGAGAAAAAACCGGATCGCTGATTGTGCTGAGGCAGAGGTCATTTCGACATCGTCACTCAGTACAATACCGTTGGCGGTAGCACCGCGTCGCATTTCTTTAGCTAGAGATCGAGTCAAACCTTCGACGCCCCGTCGGGCGGCAAGTGCTGTCGCATCGTTGGCAACTGAGGCATCGTTGGGATCACGGAAGATCGTTATGACTCGACCATTAGAATCTAGTCGGCGGAGGGCTTGCCCCAGTTCCAGGACTGTGTCAGACAGATCCTGTGGGTGCCGTATTTCGTCGAGTGCCACGACAATTGCCGAGAATTTTTGTTTGAGGCCGACGTCGCGACGGACGTCGTATTCTTCCCGCCACAGTTGTTTCGCTACGGTCTCGGCCGCTGCTGATTCACCAAGTATGAGGATGGGCCCGGTGACCAGGGGGTCGCCAAGTGTGTGGCGACGTAGTGGTACGGGTTGTGGTAGGCCTGCTGCTTTAGCAATTTGTTTACCAAGCGGCCGGTTGACGAACCGGGTATAGCCGTCTGTTTGTGACATAAAGTACTCTTGTCCTTTCAAAAATCCCAACTCGTCGTTTAGCGGCCGCGCAGCAAGGCAACTGCGCCTTGACCGCCTGCAGCACATACTGATATCAAGCCCAGCGAACCGGGTCCTTTCTCATGCAGCATCTTGGAAAGACTCGCGACGATGCGTGGACCCGTGGCAGCAAACGGGTGTCCAGCGGCCAAGGAAGAGCCTTTAATATTCAGTTTTGTCGGGTCGATCTGACCCAGTGCTTTGTCACGACCAAGGACGTTCTTGTTGTAGTCTTCATCGGCCAGTGCCTTCATAGTGGCTGCTACCGTACCTGCGAATGCCTCGTGAATTTCGAAAAAATCTATGTCTTCTAGTCCAAGACCATGTCGATCGAGAATTCGAGGAATCGCATAGGTGGGAGCCATAAGCAAGCCGTCTTGACCGTTGACGAAATCAACAGCGGCGACTTCGAAGTCAACGAATTCGGCGAGAATAGGCAGGTTGTTTTTCTGTGCCCAATCTTCGGAAGATAACAGTGCAGCCGCGGCGCCATCGGTCATGGGCGTTGAGTTGCCCGCTGTCATGGTCGCTTCCTCACCGAGCTGCTTTCCAAATGCGATCCGTAGTTTGCCGAGTGATTCAAGGTCCGAACCTGGGCGCATGTTGTTGTCGCGGTCTAGGCCGCGGAATGGCGTCATCAGATCATTGAAGAAACCTTCTTCATAGGCTGCCGCCATATTTTTGTGCGAGTTCATCGCAATTTCGTCTTGCTCGTGCCGAGTGACGCCCCAGTCATGGGTGGTGAGGGCTTGGTGTTCTCCCATGGAAAGACCGGTACGGACTTCTCCGGCTTGAGGCGCAAGCGGGGCAAAGTGCTTCGGGCGAAGCTTCATCGCGACTTTGATCTTGTCCTGCGTGGTGCGGGCCCGGTTCAATTGCATGAAGAGTTCACGAGCTTCATTGTTGAATGCAAGTGGCGCGTCAGAAATGGTGTCGACTCCCCCGCCGATACCTGAATCTATTTGCCCTAGACGGATTTTGTTGGCTATACCACCAACGGTCTCAATACCGGTTGCGCAGGCGGTCTGAACATCGTGTGCTGGTGTGTGGGCCGCCAGTGAGGTGCCCAGGACCGATTCCCTTGTCAGGTTGAAATCTGCCGAGTGCTTCATGACAGCGCCGGCAACAACTTCTCCAAGCTGTTCGCCTTGAAGACCGAACCGAGCGATCAGGCCTTCCAGTGTGGAGGTGAGCATGTCTTGGTTTGAAGCGCCAGCGTAGGCCCCGTGCGCCCGGGCAAATGGAATACGGTTACCGCCGAGCACTACTGCTGGGCGGAGGGATCCACCGGCACTTGCCGCATTTGATGTAGAAGTCATTCAAATCTCTTTCGCATTGTTTTTGCTGTGCATGTGTTTACCAACACTCACTTTACCTGATACTCTCAGTATCGTGAAGATCTCTGAGACACCTATCCCTGACGGGCGTAATACACGCTGGGCAGAACACCGTCGTCAACGTCGTAGTGAGCTTATTCGTTCAGCCCGCGCTGCCGTCCACCTTATTGGCCCCGAGGTCTCTATGGAAGAAATCGCCAGCCATGCTGGTACTTCCAAATCAGTGTTCTATCGTTATTTTGAGGATAAACGGGGCCTGCAGCAGGCAGTCGCTCAGGGCTCCATCGACTTCATGGAAGCCGAACTGAAAAAGGCGGGAAAATCTGCCACCAGCGCTCAGGATGGTCTTTTCACCATGGTGCTGTCTTATCTCCGCCTCGCTGACTCTTCCCCGAACGTCTACAATTTTTCGATCGCCATTCCAACAGGCATGGCGATCATTACCGAAAACATGGCGCGATTTTTGCAACGCAGTGTAGAGCACGTTCTCCCTGAATATAAAGGCGAAAATGGCAATAAAAACTTGGCCTATTACTGGGCTACCGCAGCCGTTGGATTCGTACGTGCCGCCGGTGAATCATGGATTGCAGATCCAAAACAACGTCAACAACTCAGTGCCGAAGTATTGGCCCGTAGCATCTCCGACTGGCTGCTCACAGGCATCGATACATCTGGCAGTACCAATGAACAGCATGAGGAGCACTAATGTCGTCCAAGCATAAGAATCTACGAGTTAACCAAGCCGAACTCCAAGAGCACCTCCTTGGCCCTTGGGCAGAAGATCGCCGGCAACTCCGCAAGATTATGGAAGAGCCAATTTTTCATTATCAATTCAACCTCACGAAAGAAGACCAACGTGAGTTGGCGATGCAGCAAATCCAGGAGTTGGCTGATCGAAAGCTCATTGGCAAAGCGTATCCCAAGGCTTTTGGTGGCAAGGAAGATCCCGGTGGCAATGTCGCAGGATTCTCCGAAATGTTCCACGCTAACCCGTCCATGCAAATTAAAGGCGGTGTGCAGTGGGGGCTTTTTGGCTCCGCAATTCTAACCCTGGGTAATGAGGAACAGCATCAGCGTTGGCTTCCGGGTGTCCTCAGTCTTGAACTCCCCGGTGTATATGCAATGACGGAGATTGGTCATGGTTCGGACGTGGGCAACGTCGATACCACGGCTACCTTCATCCCTGAAGACGACGAGTTTGAGATCCACACACCGTTTCGAGCTGCTTGGAAAGAATTCCTCGGCAACGCCGCCAAAGACGGTAAAGCCGCAGTAGTGTTTGCTCAGTTGATCACGAAGAACGTCAATTATGGTGTTCACGCTTTCTTTGTGCCGTTGCGCGATGACGACGGTAATTTTTTGCCCGGTGTCGGTGGTGAAGACGATGGCTTCAAAGGCGGCTTGAACGGTATTGATAATGGTCGTTTGCACTTTACACACGTGCGAATCCCACGGACGAACCTGCTGAACAAATTAGGCGACGTCGATGAGAACGGAGATTACACTACGTCGATCCCATCATCGGGACGCAGATTCTTTACTATGCTGGGTGCACTGGTGCAAGGTCGAGTATCACTTGCGACAACAGCTGCGAATGCTTCCGCGCTGGCACTTACCGGTGCTATCACCTACGGAAACCAACGACGTCAGTTCAATGCCGCCTCGGATATTGAAGAACAGGTCCTGCTGGATTATGGGCTGCATCAACGGCGCTTGATTGACCGTTTGGCACGGACTTACGCTGACATCTTTACGACCAACGACCTGCTATCGAAGTTTCATGAGGTGTTCTCAGGTGAAGACGACACTGACGATAACCGTCAAGAACTTGAAACCCTTGCCGCCGGTATCAAAGCCGTGACGACTTGGAACGCCATGGATACTTTCCAAGAATCTAGAGAAGCAACGGGCGGTGCAGGCTATATTGCTTCGAAGAACCGGTTCAGCGCCCTACGCGACGATTTGGACATCTACACCACCTTTGAGGGAGACAATAATGTCTTACTGCAACTCGTGGGCCGCCGTCTATTGGGTGATTACTCCAAAGAATTGGCGAACCCCTCGTTTAAGGTCCTAAGTCGCTATGTGGCCGAACGCGCTGAGCAGACTCTGTATGAACGTTCCGGCCTGCGTCGTGTCGTCCAGCAAGTGAGCGACATTGGGTCAGATCGTCGCTCTGCGGCTTGGCTGAAAGACCCCGAAGTTCAGCGCAACCTCTTTACCGATCGCGTGCGTACTCAGATTGCAGAAGTTGCTGAAGCGCTACGCCCTGTAGCCAAGAAATCTCAGGAAGAACAGGCTCGGGTATTCAACGAAAACCAATACGAACTCATCAAAGCGTCGAAGTCCCATGCCCAGCTACTACAGTGGGAATCGTTTACCGATGCACTCGACGAGGTTAAAGATCCCGAGACCCAAAAGATCATGACCTGGATGCGGGACTTGTTCGCGTTGTCGACTATCGAACAAGACCTGGGGTGGTTTATCGAATACGGTCGAATCTCCCAGCAACGTGCACGGACTCTGCGCGAGTACACGAATCGTTTAGCGGCCCGATTGCGCCCACATGCTCAAGAGCTTGTCGATGCGTTTGGTTATAACCAAAACCACTTACGCATGGATATCACGTCGGGTATAGAACGTGAGCGCCAAGACGAGGCCATGGAATACTACCGTCACCTTCGTGCTTCGGGCGATGCTCCGATTCCTGAAAAAGTGTACCGAGCGCGTCAAAAATAATCGGATGAATACCTAACCAACCTCGAAGTGTCGCCGTTACCCACGGTAGCGGCGACACAGTGCTTTAAAGCACTTTTAAGGTACAGCATAAAATTGTGCCGTTATATGAGTGAGCCGAACCAAAACGAGTGATTGAATGAGAGCCATGTCGAATACTCCACTTTTAGATGATGCTCGCTTGACCCGCAATGAGGCAAACGCTCGTTCTGAACTCATTGAGATAGCCAGTTATCATCTTGAGCTTGACCTGCGCGATGCTATGGACCTGGAGCGGGCCACCTATCCGGTGACCACCACCTTGCACTTCACATCGACCACAGCGGGCGCGGATACATTTTTGAATTATATGGGTCACACAGTTGAATCTGTAGTGCTCAATGGCGAATCTCTGGATGTTGATCAGGTGGCGGGCTCAGCGCGGATCCTACTGCCGGGCCTAGCAGAACAGAACACCGTAGTGATCCGCTCGCAAAGTTACTATTCACATTCGGGTGAAGGCTTGCATCGTTTTGTGGACCCCGTCGATGGGCAAGTGTACTTATATTCACAGTTTGAACCTGCAGACGCTCGCAGGGTATATCCCAATATGGAGCAACCTGATCTCAAAGCTGCCTTTCACGTGACCATGATCGGTCCAGACACCTGGACTCTTGCGTCTAATGGCGTCGAAACGGATCGCGAGCAATTGACCGAAGGCATCGCGCAAGTGCAGTTTGCACCGACTAAACCTACGTCCACCTATCTGACAACGTTCCTGGCTGGGCCCTATGCTCAGTTTGCAGACACCTGGAACGGTCATGAGGAAACTGGCGCGGCGCCCGTCGACTTGCGGATTTTTACCAGGCAGTCGCTGGTCGAGTATGTTGACGTCGCCGAGCTCTTTGACCAGACACAACGTGGGTTGACCTGGTTTCACGATCAGTTTCAAGTTGCCTATCCCTGGGGCAAATACGACCAGGCGTTTGTACCTGAGTACAACCTCGGCGCTATGGAAAATCCGGGTCTGGTGACGTTTAATGAAGCCTACATCTTCACTTCTCGCGCGACGATCTCGCAGCACACCAGCAGAGCCACAACAATCATGCACGAAATGTGTCACATGTGGTTCGGGAACCTGGTCACCATGAAATGGTGGGACGATTTGTGGTTGAAAGAGTCTTTCGCTGATTTCTTTGGCTCCAAGGCTGTGGCCGACGCGACAAATCTGCCGGGTGCTTGGCAATCTTTTGCCCATCAACGTAAGGCATGGGCCTATCTCCAGGACTCCTACCCCACCACCCATCCCATTGTCGCCGACATCGTTGATCTCGAAGCAGCACGTCAAAATTTCGATGGCATCACCTATGCCAAGGGAGCTGCCGTGATTAAGCAGCTCTTCCACTATGTGGGTGAAGCTGCGTTTCTGCAGGCATGTCAAACTTACTTCGAACGCTTTGCCTTCGGCACCGCAGAACTGCCTGATTTTTTAGAAATTCTTGAAGAGGTTTCAAATAGGGACATGCACGAGTGGTCGGCGGCTTGGTTACAGACCTCCGGCCCCGCGACACTCCACGCGACCGTTGAACCGACCGGGGCGGTCACAATACGTCAGGATTCCACTGATCCGTTGACGGGCGAAACAGTGCTTCGTCCACATCACATTTTCGTGTCGATTTTTACTCTCGATGATAACGACCAACTGGTCAGTAGTTCGGAATCCGAGGTTATTATACCAACCGGCGAAACTTCCGTCATCGTAGAAGACTTGACGATTCCAGCGGAACAACCGCGTGTGGTGTTAGTCAATCACCACGACCAGACGTATGCCCAAGTAGCATTTGACCAGGCTTCCCTGGAGGCTGTGACCACCTACCCCGTGATAGACCCACATTCCACTGCGATCGCGACAGTCTGGTCAACACTCTGGACCATGGTCCGTAATGCGACATTTTCTGCGACATCATTCGTAAGAGCTGCGGCAAAACTTGCTAACTCTATCGATGATGTTTCCATGCACGACAGGGTGCTCCAACAAGCCGTTGCGGGGATCAAGGAGTTTGCACCCGAGGGCCAGCGAAAACGGCTGACGAAAATTCTCAGCACGGCCCTCATGGACGGACTTGTACAGCTGGAACCGGGATCTGACCGCCAGCGATCGGTCGCACGAGCACTGGCCATACTGAGTCAGGACACAGTTTCATTGGCAGCAGAAATAACGTTCCTACTTGCCGGCGACGAAACATCCGAGCTCTCTCCCGGTCTACAAATCGACGACGAGATGAAGTGGTTGCTCCTGAGCAGACTCGCATCACTTGAGCGGATAGACATGATCCGCCTTGATGATGAACTCACCGCAGCACATACCGCCACCAATGAGTTGTACTATCGAACCGCTGTAGCAGCGCTACCCGATCAGGCGCATCGTACGGCTCTGTGGGTGCAAGTATATAACGGTGTTGATGCCGAAGGAACTCCGCTGAGCAACGCCCACCTCACAGCGACCGCCCTAGGATTGTCAGCATCACAACCTGGGTTCCTTGCAGAGCACTTCCAAGCACTATTGGAAGGACTCATGTTCATCTGGGAGTCCCGCTCCAATAACCTGGCCACCAGAACAATTAACGGGCTCTTTCCCATGAACCATAAGCCGATTAAAGGTGGCCCAGCTGTCCAAGAAAAGCACCCAGTGGTCGTGAGCATCGACGCTTGGTTAGCTCAATATACAGACGCGCCGGCTGCATTGCAGCGCATTGTGGTTGAACGTCGTACAGACATTGTCAATCGACTGGTAGCTCAGGCCACGAAGTTCTAGGGGTTCGCCACGGTTTAGGGGACGCGGTGAATCCATTCACTTGTCATGAATTTTTCCTCGGCTAATGCCTCTGCCCTTGCGAGTTCATCGGGGGTGACCTCGCGCGTTCTCGCAGTGTAGCGTTCGGCGAAGGTATCGATCATGACATCCCAAATATCAGACCGAGACATACCGGTCTGACGGCGTAGCGGATCAACGCGGGATTGTGCCGAAGTAATCCCCTTATCGGAGATCTTTTCACGCCCAATACGCAACACATCCGTCATCTTTTGTGCGTCAATGTCGTAAGACATGGTCACGTGGTGCAACATCGAACCTGCGGCCAAGCGTTTCTGCGCGGCACCACCGATCTTTCCTTCGGGGGTAGCAATGTCATTGAGCGGCTCGTAGAAGGCCTTAACCTGCATTCGCGCTAAAGCGTCCATTACCCAAGCATCCAGAAAAGGGTATGAATCGGTAAAGCTCATGCCATCGACCATGGAGGTCGGAGTGTAGAGCGAATACGTGACTGCATTGTCAGCTTCCATGAACATCGCACCGCCGCCAGAAACACGGCGGACGACTTTAATGTTGTGCTTAGCTACGGCATCAGCGTCGACTTCGTTGCTGTAGCTCTGGAACGAACCGATGACGACGGACGGATCCGAGAGAGGCCAGCGCCACAACCGCATTGCGGGTTTTGCTCGGCCAGCTGCCACGTCTTCAGTCAGAATCTGATCAAGTGCCACTTGGGTGAAGATAGGTATTTCCGTTGGCAAGATGATTTCCCAATCGTGGTCCTGCCAACTGGTAGCGAAACCGGTTGCACGCCGAACTGCAGTGGCTATCGCATGTGCATCGAAGCCGAACATCACCACTGAATCATCGACAGCTGCTTCAACTGCGCCAGCAATGACTTTGTGGCTGGCATCATATTTCAAGCCGACTAGTGCTTCATTGATATCGGCGAGTGCCTCATCGGGTTCCAAAAAGAAGTCGCCATTGATATTGGCTTGGGATATAACCCCGTCAGTTACGTTGAGGTCGGCAATCACCAGTTTGCCACCAGGCACTTTGAATTCGCCGTGAAATTGTTTGCCAGGAAACCCTTGTGTCGCAGTCATATATCCATCTTACTTGTACCCGTTGAGAGGACGGAAAATGTGTGTCATGATGCCGGGTGGCGTAGTGGGCTCGCGTTGTAGTAACGGTCACGTCAAGCACTCATAAGATTCGACTTCAGGCTACCCTATCTATTATGGGAAATTCACAGCAAGTTGTTGCAACTGGTTGGCACAAAATAGCGATTCTAGGCGGCTGGATCGCCACCTTTCTGCTCGCAGCATGGATTCTCGTGCCCCGACTTATTATCGGCACCGCCGTTCCCATTGCATTAGCCTTGACCATTCTTCTTCCGATCATTCTTCTTGCGATCGGTTGTACCGCACTTGGGGTTCCGATATCACGCGGCCAGAGCCCTAGTGGGCGGGCAGTCGCATGGTTATGGTTTTCTTTTCTCAATGCATTTGTTGTTGGGCTCTTTTTTCCAGATGACACGATTTTTTCGGCGACGTCGCATGAGCAAGCAACAGCGTTGATAGCTGTGCTTTTTGGGCCGGGTTGGGAAGGCGCCGGTTCCGCCATTGCAAACCCAGCGGCGATCATTATGATCATTTCTGGCATCATTGCGGCGGCATTTGCTGTGCTCGATTCCCGGGAGGGCGGTCCTATACGAACTGATGATGAAGACCACTTCCAAGGGCACGGTTACTTCGCGATACTGGGTGAGGACGAATACTATCGGCGAGAAAAGTAGATTTTTAGGGCCCGAGACCAGACCACTTCGCAAGGTCCGCCAAGCCGCCATGGCTATAGGCCCGCACGCTGGTGCCCATCGGGTTGCCATTCGTGCAGCGACGTCGATCGGTGTACCGCTCATCATCCTATATTTCATGGGGCGAATGGATCTGTCGATCTACGCCTCCTTTGGCGCCCTGTCCTCGCTTTACAGTCGTTTTCATTACTACGGCGACCGAATCCGCATGCAGCTTGGCGCCGGTCTTATTTTTGTAAGTGTCTTGCTGATTGGCACGTTGTTGGCCGTTTTGGATACGGATACGAATGTGCGGATCATGACGATCGCTCTTGTCGCGACGTTGGTGACGGGAATCGTTGGTGGATACAAGTGGCATCCAGGTGGTGCAACTTTTGCTGTCTTTGCGGCGGGCGCAGTGGCCACGATGCCGGGTAATTGGATTAACCTGGCACAAATACTGGTGGTGACGAGTGCTGCCGCAATATTTAGTGTCTCGCTCACTGCGGCATTAGGCCTGTTGCGCACACGAAGCTGGACTTAAAGTCTTTCGACCTATACGCCGTGCAGTGTTTCAAGCCGATTGGTCGGTAGCAGTCACAGTGGGCATAGGTGCACTTTTAGCCGGTTTGATAGGCCAAACCTTTGACGATGACCATTGGTATTGGGCGATGGTTGCCGCAAGTGTCGTGTTAGCCGGCGCTGCCACAACGTCTCGGCTGACCCGCAGCATTCAAAGGTTCATTGGGACAACATTGGGGGTGCTCATGGCCGGAGTATTGCTTTGGCTTGAGATGCCAACTCTGGGTGTGGTCGGAGCGGTGATCGTCTTACAAGCCGCGGCAGAATTACTCATTGGTCGCAACTATGGTGTGGCGATGTTAGCAGTAACTCCATTGGCGTTATTGATGGTCAGTCTAGCTAATCCGATTGATCCCGAAATTTTGGTTGTTGACCGTGTGTTTGAGACCTTTATCGGTTCGCTTGTGGGTACAGCTATCGCGCTAGTATCGGCGAAGCTCCGATCAGACGAACAGCATAGTTAGGCATGCAGGATATTAGTTTTAACATAAAACAGCGTCACACCCATTGGTGCGACGCTGTTTTAAAGCTGAGATAGAAAAACCGTAGTGGTTACTTGCCACCGAAGCCTTTGAAACGAGCATTGAAACGCTCAACGCGGCCAGCAGTGTCCAAAATACGCTGCTTACCGGTGTAGAACGGGTGGGAGGCAGCCGAGATTTCAACATCGATTACCGGGTAGGTGTTGCCGTCATCCCACTCAGCGGTACGCTCGGAAGTTGCGGTGGTACGAGTCAGGACGCGTTCGCCCGACGCCAGGTCATTAAAGATTACGTAGCTGTAATCAGGGTGAATATCTTTTTGCATGTCTAGTTCCTTCGTTGGTGCCACTGGATTTTGCCAGCCGCACGAAGACAGAGTTGGTAAGTTTTGATCAGCAGACCAAAACTACATATTACAGGTTTAAGACAGAACTAGCATCTTTGCTGAGCAGTGTGTTCGTACAACCTGATGTTGATGCTATCCGTCTGGTTTTAACTGCTCAGCAAGCGCAAGATCATTACGGTCAGACCAACCGAACCCACAATAACAATGACGCTGCGTAAAACGTTCGGTTTGATTCGTCGGCCGATTTTTGCACCAACCGATCCGCCGATTAGTGATGAGACGGCAATTAGCAACACTGCCGTCCAGTCGATTCTGTCGAATGCAAACAGTAAGTAACCAGCAGCAGCGATGAGGTTGACGGCCAGTGAGAGCCAAGTTTTGATGGCATTGGCATGTACTAGCGTTCCGGATGTCAAAAAGACCCCGAGGATGCCCATCAGCAAGACCCCCTGCGCCGCAACAAAATAGCCCCCATAGATACCGGTCAGAAACACCAGGATGAATAGTGCCGGCGTAACCGGTCCAGTGGGTAGCGGAGCAATTTCGGCGCTGATGGGGTCATCCCCATCAGCTTCACGGCGTCGCCGTACCCAGGCATTTAAGCGAGGCTGGAAAACGACAAATAGTATTGCGAAAACGATCAGGACCGGTGCGACATAGTCGAACACCGTGGGTGGCAATGACATGAGCAACGTCGCCCCAATGAGGCCACCAGCAAGTGAGCCCCATGTCAACGTTTTTGCGATTCTACCGGCTTCTCGAAGTTCGCGACGATAGCCCCAGGTACCAGAAAACCCTGCAGCGACTAGTCCCATAGCGTTCGATATTTGTGCAGTAACGGGTGGGAAGCCGACCGCTACCAGGACTGGAAATGTAACAAGTGTGCCGGATCCGACAACGGAGTTGATCGTACCGGCCCAGAAGCCGGCCAACAGCACCAGCAGTATTTGCCACCACTCTAAACCAAAGAGCTCCATGAGTATCCTTGGAAGGTTTAGGTGCGAGCAAACGCCGTGAAACGGCCCTCGGCATTGCGGGACACGTTCAAGGGTAGCCGGAAAGCCTCCGACAGGGTCTCTTCAGTCAAGGCTGTTTCAATTGGCCCCGCAGAGACAACTCGACCTTCACGTAGGAGCAAAGCGTGAGTGAAGTTTGGTGGAACTTCTTCAACGTGGTGCGTCACCAGGATCTGCGTTGGTGATAATGGATCGGCGGCGAGCTGAGATAGGGAGCGTACGAGGGTCTCGCGTCCTGCGAGGTCAAGGCCAGCGCCGGGTTCGTCCAGAATCAGAAGTTCAGGGTCTGTCATCATGGCTCGGGCGATCAGGGCGCGTTTGCGTTCACCTTCGGACAGTGTGCGGAAACGACGATCGGCGTACTTTGCGATCCCCCATCGCGACAGCAGCTGTTCGGCCCGCTGTAAATCTTCCGGCTCATAAACTTCCCGCCAGCGACCGGTCACACCATAGGCTGCGGTGACTACCAGGTTGCGGACGGTTTCATTACCGGGGACCTGTTCCGCCAATAAGGTGGACGACAACCCGATGGAGGGGCGGAGATCAAAAACATCGACCGCACCCAGCACTTCACCTAAGATCGAAACATTGCCCGTGGTTGGGTGAGAGCGTGCAGCCGCTATATTGATCATGGTGGATTTACCGGCGCCGTTCGGTCCCATAACGATCCACCGTTGACCTTCTTCCACCAGCAACGAAACGTCATCCAGTAACACGTTATTACCACGTCGATAGGTGACATGGGACATGTGCACGACAGAGTCGTCTATAGGTATAAATTCATGTGGGGACATGATGGGACGTTGCGCGGTTGTTGCAGAGTAGGTCAGATCGGATGAGCTCATATGAACCAGACTAGGCTAGATACAAGTGGAATTGGTGAAAGGAACCGGTATGCCGACAAATACTGCCAACATGAAGATTGGTGACCGTGTGGTGGTCTATAACAATGCGGGGCACCCGCGTTTAGACGGGGTACCAACGTATGCAGAAGCTATCGATGGGGTGGGCTTTACCGGTTACCGTTGGATATCAGCTGCCGATCGTCTCAAAGATCTTCCGCAGGACTGGTACCCGGCAATCATGCAAGTTAAGCAGGTCGAAATTTTGAGCCAGCAGGCTCCCCTGGTTGTCTTAGATGTCGATTCGACGCTGATCCATGAGGAAGTTATTGAATTACTCGCAGCACACGCTGGCAAGGAACGCGAGGTTGCGGAAGTCACTGAACGGGCGATGCGAGGGGAAATCGACTTCGCTGAATCCTTGCACTACCGTGTGGCCACGTTAGAGGGTTTGCCAGTGGAAGTACTCGACGAAGTCGCCGCAGCTGCCACAATTCACGACGGTGCCTATGAGCTTGTGCAAGCTGTTCACCGTGCTGGGGGCTATGTATATGCTGTTTCGGGTGGTTTCACGCACGCATTGGAACCATTAGCGACCCAGCTGGGACTGGATGGTTTTGCGGCCAATACCTTGGAAACTGTGGATAATAAACTCACCGGTAAAGTGACTGGCCAGGTCATCGATCGTGCTGCCAAGGCGCTGATGTTACGTCGTTGGGCTGCCGATCATGAGGTTCCTTTGGAAGCTACGGTCGCCGTTGGCGACGGAGCCAACGATCTGGACATGCTTGAGCTTGCTGGTTACGGTGTAGGTTTCTGTCCGAAACCTATCGTCCGAGATCACGCGGATCTAATTGTCGAGGTCCCCACGCATGATGTGCTGCGTGTTGTGCTAGGTCTCTGAACCCGGTTCTCGAACTGTGAGAACCGGCCGGTCTTCTGTTCGTGTCCGGGTGACATTTATTGGTTATGCAGCCACGTCATCGGCCAGCATAATTTTGAAGTGCTCGCGGGATGCGTCACGGTTGAGCGCAGATACCAACGGCGCCGGACGAATTGTCCGGCGCCGTGTACTCGACAATCTCGGGGTTATTTATTTTTGAGCTGCTCGAAGTAGTCGTTTGCCCCGCCAACATATTCGGTATGACCAACGGCTAGATCATCCCTACCGACCAGCGCAGCAATTTCCTCAGCGAACTCTTCTACAGTGTAAAGTCTTCCGGCTGCCTGGCGACGTGACTCGATAGCATCTGGGTTAAGACGGTTGAGCAGCGTTGCGGTAATGGTGCCCTCGATCATGTCTGCTGTCACCACCACGAAACCGATGCCTTTTTCTTTCAGCAGTGGAATGTGTTCCCGCAATGCGACTTCACCGGCGCGTTTTGACTTGGCTACCGGTTCGTACTCGGGCATGGTCGGCACGTCGTCAATGAAATGCGCCTGGTGACTGGTGACAAAAACAATTTGCGATCCCGGCTCCATAACTTCAGCTGCAGCTTTCAACATGGATACTTGAGCATCGCGGTTCAGTTGCATAGCATAGTCCGATCCGAGATCAGATTCCATACCACCAGAAGCGTTGAGGATTAACACCTTCAAGCCGCCAAAGTTGTCGGTGGCTGCGTCAATCATGGCCTTGCGACCTTCATCAGTGGTGATATCTGCACCAACAGCTACGGCCTTGCCACCAGTCTCTTCGATCTGTTTGACAATTTTATTGGCGCGAGGCGCCTTCTGTCGATAGTTGATAACGACGCCGGCGCCGCGCTGAGCTAACAGTTGTGCGGTTGCAGCACCTACGCCACGTGATGAACCGGTCACGATGATGCCGGTATTTTCTAAGTCTTGAGTCTGTGTCATATCTTTTTTAGTGTCCCATTCCTAGGCCGCCGTCGACGGGGATGACCGCGCCTGAAATATAGCTTGCTTGATCAGATGCCAACCATTGAACTACATTGGCCACTTCTTCTGGGTCGGCAAAACGACCGGCTGGAATCGCTTGCTTATATTGTTTTTGCAGATCTTCGTCCAGCTCTTGTGTCATCTCCGTATCAATGTAGCCGGGCGCTACGACGTTGGCTGTGATGTTGCGAGAGGCCAATTCACGGGTCAGCGAGCGTGCCATGCCGACAAGACCTGCCTTTGAAGCAGCATAGTTAATCTGACCGGGCGAGCCATATAGGCCAACAACCGACGAAATGAAGATGACGCGGCCTTTCTTGAGCCGGACCATGCCGCGGGTGGCACGCTTGAGTGCCCGGAAAGATCCTGTCAGGTTCGTATTCACTACTTCCTCAAAATCCTCTTCCGACATACGCAGGAGTAGCTGGTCCTTATTCATACCCGCGTTATTGACTAGGACTTCAACTGGACCATGTGCTTCTTCAACTTCGGAGAAAGCCTGGTCAATCGAATCCATATCGGTCACGTCGGCTTTGACCGTGAGCACACCTTCAGGGCCTTGCCCAGTTCGCGAGGTAATTGCCACCTGATCCCCGTTTGCTTGAAATGCTCGGGCGATGGCTAAACCGATCCCCCGGTTTCCCCCGGTTACCAATACACTTCGGCCTTGCGCCACAATTACTCCTCAAGATTGATAAAGACGTTTTGTCTCTACTCTAAGCAGGAAAATGCGAGAATAGATGCTGCAACCCCAAAAGTAACGAAAAATTCTGTGCCCATGAGACCACACGGTGCGAAAGGAGACTGTTTTTGGAAAATCTATCGAACACTTCCGATGCGCAGTCCCGACGGAATAGTGCACGGCGTCAGGACAAAAAAGAAAACGATCAGGTCTATCTCATAACTGGAGCTTCTGAATCTGTCGTCGCTGATGCCAAGCGCAAAAACCGCACCTACGCCATCACCATTGGTGTGCGTATCGCTTCCCTATTCGTAGTGCTAGCGACTGATGGGTGGGTCCAAATCGCTGTCTTTGTGACCGGCATGTTGGCACCTTGGATTGGAGTGCAGATTGCGAATAATATCCGCCAAGTGGATGGTCGATCGATAGAATCGGTCCCTCCGCAACAAGAAGCGCTGGAAGTTGCAAAAAAGCAGGCACATGATGGCGACGACACAGTGATCATTGGCGATTTCGTGGTCGAAGATCAGGGGCCAGCCACATCCACGCCTTCCGCGGAATCAGATGCCCAAGACGCCGATGTGGACCAGAATAAGAAGGACAATGATGACACAGGGTCCTGATCTACTCGGAAATCTTATGCAGACTGGTTCTGCCTCAACCGAACCGCAGGCGGCAGAATTACAATGCTCCCGCAAAGCGTGCAGCGCCGAGGCACTCTGGCAACTACTGTGGAATAATCCTAAAGTCCACACGCCAGAACGCCGTAAAATTTGGCTGGCTTGCGATAAGCACCGGCAATTTTTAGCTGACTTTCTATCATCCCGATCCTTCCTTCAAGAGATTCAACCGCTACCCAGGTGACATTTTCATGACTAACGAACACCCCTCAGCGTCTTCAACGAAGCCGAAATTGAATTTTCGGTTCTTGTTGTCTGGTGCCTGGATCGGTGGATTCGTCTTTTGTATCATCTTTGCGATCGCCACCGTATTCCTCGGCAACTGGCAGATGGATCGACGCATGGACAAGCTTGATGAGATTAACACTATCGTCGATAACTATGATCTCGAGCCAGTATCGTACGCTGAAGCTTCGCATTTATTCACTGGTTTTGACGAACAACAGAAGTGGACTCCCATTGTGGTCCGGGGTGAATATCTTGAAGAGGACACTCTGGTGGCACGTAACAGGCCTCGAGCGGGTCGCCCAGGATTTGAGGTCCTTGTACCGTTCGAGACTGACTCGGGCGACCGTATACTGGTGGACCGCGGTTGGTTACCCCTGGGCGCGGATGCATCTGCCCCAGAGGCCGTTCCTGCGCCGCCTGAGGGACAGGCGGAAATTATTATTCGGGCGATCCCCGGAGAGGTATCAGTGGATCGCGGTGCACCGGCGGGCCAAGTTGCTTCCATTCATCTGGCAGGCATTAGTGATCAATTGGGCTACGACATCGCTGATGATGCCTACGGGTTGATGGCTGCGGAATCTCCCGCGCCGGATGAGGCCCCCCAGCAGATGCCTGAACCGCAACGTGATGAAGGACCACACTTGTCGTATTCGATGCAGTGGTTCACCTTCGGTTTGATGTCGTTTGTGGTGTGGGGCTGGTTGGCCTACCAGAAGGCCGTGCGAAACCGTGAAGATGAGATGTACGGCGAACGCGAAGAAGATGGCTTTATCTCTGCGCATCGCGTTGAACGCGTTAAACCGGTGAAACGTCGTAAAGGTCAGATGACCGATGAAGAGATTGAGGACGCCATGCTGAATGGCTAAGGTATTACTCCTCCCGGCAAGGCCGAGACGGGGTTCAATTATGCGAGTTCTACAAGCTCGAGGTATTCGTCAGACCAAATATCCTCGTCGGCGTCCGGCAAAATCAGCACTCGATCTGGATCCAGTGCCTGCACTGCGCCGGCATCGTGGGTGACTAGAATAATGGCTCCCACGTAGCTGCGGATAGCTCCAAGAATCTCTTCGCGGGAGGCTGGATCCAGGTTGTTCGTGGGCTCGTCTAGCAATAGCACGTTTGCTCCGGATACCACCAGTGTGGCCAGAGCTAGTCGGGTCTTCTCGCCACCCGAGAGGACACTCGCTGATTTATATACATCGTCTCCGGAGAATAGGAACGAACCCAGTACAGTACGTGCCGAAGTGTCGTCAAGGTTGGGGGCTGCAGACATCATATTGTCTAAAACCGACTGATTGACATCCAAGGTCTCGTGTTCCTGGGCGTAGTAACCCAATTTAAGACCGTATCCGGGCTCGACGGCACCAGAATCAGGGTCATCCTGGCCCGCTAAAATTCTGAGTAGTGTGGTTTTTCCTGCACCGTTAAATCCAAGAATGACCACCCGTGAGCCCTGGTCAATGGCTAGGTCGACCCCGGTGAATACTTCGGTTGAGCCATAGGACTTCGAGAGTCCTGATGCAGTGAGCGGCACCTTACCGCACGGCGCGGGGTTGGGGAAACGTAAGTTAGCCACCTTTTCCTCAACGCGTTCATCAGCGAGTCCGGCAAGCAGACGGTCAGCACGTTTGGCCATGTTCTGCGCTGCGACCGCCTTAGTGGCTTTGGCCCGCATTTTGTCAGCTTGCAGGTGGAGCGCTGCCGCTTTCTTTTCAGCAGAAGCCCGTTCGCGACGTCGACGTCGTTCATCCACCTCACGTTGTTTCAGATACGCCCGGTAGCCCATGGAATAGATATCGATGACCTGGCGTGTGGCATCGAGGAAAAAGACAATGTTCACGACTTCGTCAATCAGGTCCAAGTCGTGCGAGATGATCATCAGACCACCTTCATAGGTTTTGAGATAATCTCGCAGCCATACGATGGAGTCTGCATCCAAGTGGTTCGTGGGCTCATCCAGAATCATAGTGTCGGGCTTTTCGAATAAAATACGCGCAAGTTCGACACGGCGCCGCTGACCACCCGACAACGTGTCGAGGGGGCGATCCATGATGGAGTTTTCTAACCCCAGGTTCGACGCAATCGAGGCTGCTTCAGCTTGTGCTGCGTATCCCCCGGCGGCCATAAATTCAGCTTCAGCGGCAGGATACCGACGCATGCCGCGTTCCATGAGTTTTGGATCGGTAGAACTCATTTCGGTTTCAGCCCGGCGCATACGGCGTGTTAGTTCGGCAAGTTGACGGGCTGAAAGGATTCGATCCCGCACGGTTTGGCTGAGGTCACCCGTACGCGGGTCCTGAGGCAAATAGCCCACTGTGCCGGAACGCATAACAGTACCGCTTGCGGGGATAAACTCATCCATGAGCACTTTTGTCAGTGTGGTTTTGCCGGCTCCGTTACGTCCCACAAGCCCGATTCGATCACCGGGATTAATGTGAAATGTAACGTCAGACAGAAGAGTTCTGGAGCCGACCACAACAGACAGCTGTTGTGCTGAAATCATGTATGTACTACCTCAAAAACAATTTAAACGGGGTGGGCCACCGATCACTTTAGGCGACGTTGGGTGCTTTAGCGATTCTGTTCACTCATCGGTGGTGTATTCAGCATCCATGCCGGCTTGAATCAAGCGGGCTAATTCTTCGTGCGGTGTTGCACCGCGTTGTTGAGCACGTTGGACGATCTTGTCAGCGAGTTCTTTGTCGAGGGGCGTATGCACAGTGACGGTGCCCTGGGGTTTGAGTTCAGGTGCGGGCATGCTGGCTGACGGAGGCGCCTCAGAGTCTGAGTTGTTGAGATTGAAGCCTGGCCCCGTGGCGACTGATGTACCACTTTGAAAAGCTTTTGCTGCAGCATTTGCACGAGTGTCCGCCGCCTCGTTGAGCGGGTGACCCGAGTGGCCTCGAACCCATTCGAATGTGATGGTTCTGCCGGCGGCTTTGGCAGCCGTCATGAGCTCATCAAGCTGGATCATGAGGTCCTGATTATTGACGGGCTTACCGTCGGATTTCTTCCATCCTTTGCGCTTCCACCCGGGCATCCACTTGGTAATGGAATTGATGGCGTACTGGGAGTCCGCGAGGATGCTGGCGTCGTGTGTTGTGTCCTTGGTGGCTTCGAGGAATTCGATAATACCGGAGAGCTCTCCGCGGTTGTTGGTGGAGTTTTCCCATCCACCTGCGGCCCAGTTGGAATCGTCGATGTACCAGGCCCAGCCTGCAGGTCCTGGGTTGCCGAGTGCGGAGCCGTCTACTCCAACTGTGAGCATGCTTGTTCCTCCAAGTGCGGTGATGGGTCGTTTCTAGTGTAGGGGGTTAAACGAAAGACCGGCCGCAAACCAAAGGTGGTTTGCGGCCGGTCCTGTTAAACCGTTGAGTTTAGATGTTGAACCCGAGGGCGCGCATTTGTTCGCGTCCGTCTTCGGTGATCTTTTCAGGACCCCAAGGTGGCATCCAAACCCAGTTGAGGCGCCATTCATCGACCATGGTCTCAACTGCACGGCCAACCTGGTCCTCGATCACATCGGTGAGCGGGCAGGCAGCTGTGGTGAGTGTCATGTCCACGATGAGTGCGCCGTCTTCGGCGTAGTTCAAACCGTAGAGGAGGCCTAGGTCAACGATATTAATACCCAATTCTGGGTCAATAACATCTTTGAGGGCTTCCTCAATGTCTTCAAGCGGTGTTTGTGCAACAGTTTCGGTCATGGTACCTCCTGATCCGTCTGCTTGGCACGTTATCAGAAAAAGACTTAGGCAGGTGCTTCGGTCTTCTCGTAGTTGACGTAGCCTTCATCTTCGAGGCGATCGGCCAGTTCTTCGTCACCGGAGTCAACGATCTTACCGTCGACGAATACGTGCACGAAGTCTGGCTTGATGTAGCGCAAGATGCGTGTGTAGTGAGTGATGAGCATGGAGCCCATGTCGTTGTTTTCCTGTGCCCGGTTGACGCCAGCGGACACAACGCGCAGGGCGTCAATGTCTAGACCGGAGTCGGTTTCGTCCAGAATGGCGAATTTTGGTTTGAAGAGCTCGAGCTGCAGGATCTCTGCGCGCTTCTTCTCGCCACCGGAGAATCCCTCATTCACATTACGAGTAGCGAATGCGGTTTCCATTTCCAGGTTGTCCATGGCGGTGCGAACGTCTTTGGTCCAGGTGCGAATGGCTGGAGCTTCGCCGTCTAGAGCAGTCTTAGCAGTACGCAGGAAGTTGGACATCGAAACGCCTGGTACTTCCACCGGGTACTGCATGGCCAGGAAGAGGCCTGCTTGTGCGCGTTCGTCGACTTCCATTTCCAGAACGTCTTCGCCGTCTAGCAGGATTTCACCGCTGGTGACGGTGTAGGACGGGTGTCCTGCAATGGCCTGGGCCAGGGTGGATTTGCCGGACCCGTTCGGGCCCATGAGGGCGTGAGTTTCGCCGGACTTGATGGTCAGGCTGACACCTTTGAGGATCTCTTTGTCGCCCTGATCGGTCTCAATGCTGACGTGCAGATCTTTGATCTCAAGTGTTGACATTGTTGTCTAAGTCTCCTTGTTGCCCGAGTGGTACGGGACTTTGAATAATGGCTACAGGTGGGGTTTAGAGCTCGAGGTCGGCGATTTCTTCTTCCATGACCTCGGTCACGGCAGCTTCGACGTCCTCTATGCCAATCTTTTGGATGATTTCGTTGAGGAAACCACGCACGATCAGCTTGCGAGCTAGCGGCTCTGGGATACCCCGAGCCATCAGGTAGAACAGTTGTTGTTCATCAAAGCGTCCAACAGAGGAAGCGTGTCCTCCTGAATCAATGATTCCGGTTTCGATTTCCAGGTTTGGAATCGAATCCGCCTGAGCACCTTCGGACAACAAGAGGTTCTCGTTCTTCTCGAAAGAGTTCGTGCCCGACGTGTTGCCACGAATGAGGACATCTCCAACCCATACCGAACGAGCACCCTTGCCCTGGAGTGCGCCCTTGTACAGAGCGTCGGAGGTGCAGTTGTTGGTCGAGTGGTCGATGAAGATGCGGTGTTCCATGTGCTGTCCGGCATCTGCGAAGTACAGGCCGTACATGTTGGTGGTGGCGCCTTCACCAGCAAACCGAGTGATCGGTGTGAGGCGAACGAGCGAACCACCGTAGGTAATGACCACATGTTTGAATGTGGAGTCTTTGCCTAACGATGCCTGTTGTGAACCAACGTGTACTGTCTCGTCGTCCCATGCCTGGATCGAGGTGACATTTGCAGTGGCACCCTCGCCGATGGCAAATTCCATGTTTTGGGAAACAACGGCTTTGCCGGTTTGGTTGACGACCAGGTTGACCTTGCTGTTTGCTCCGATGGCAACGTGAATGTGTTGCGCGGCTGGGTCAGTTGAGTTGCCCTCCACGGAAATCTTGACGGGCTCTTCGATGTTAACGTTGTCAGCAATGGTGACGACGGTGGCTTCGCTGAATGAGTTCCAGGCAACAGCAGATGTGCGGTCGTCTGGGACCATGAAGGAACCAAGACGCTGATCGTCACGGCCGACGGTTTCGATGGAGACACCGTCTTGGTCGGTCACGGTTACCGCTGGTGCTGCACCGGTGAGAAGGTTGTCATCACCTTCAGGTAGGTGCAGGTTTGCCAGGCGGTGTAGCGGAGTGAAGCGCCAGTCTTCCTCTTCACCCGTTAGGACAGGAAAGTCGGCAAGATCAAAGCTGGTCTTACGATCCGCGCGTGAGGTACCAAACTTGGTCTCTTCATCTTCGGCAGGCTGGGTTTCGGCCTGCTGAACGACGAGTTTTTCGCCCTCTTCACCCATACCCGGGATGAGTAGGTCTGGTCCCTCGTCGAGTGTAGTTGCGTCAGTGTTGGCCACGCTTAGCCCACCGATCCTTCCATTTGCAGTTCAATAAGTTTGTTCAGTTCCAGTGCGTATTCCATTGGCAGGTGACGTGAAATAGGTTCAACGAACCCACGCACGATCATGGCCATCGCTTCTTCTTCTGAAAGGCCACGGCTCATCAGGTAGAACAGCTGCATTTCAGAGACCTTGGAAACAGTCGCTTCGTGACCCAGCGTGACATCGTCTTCACGAATGTCGATGTATGGGTAGGTGTCGGTACGCGAGATGGTATCTACCAGCAAGGCGTCACACTCGGTGTTGTTCGTTGAGCCCTTGGCGCCTTCGGTGATTTGGACCAGTCCACGGTATGCGGAGCGGCCACCACCACGGGCTACGGACTTGGAAATAATATTCGACTTGGTGTTCGGAGCCAGGTGTACCATCTTGGAACCTGTGTCCTGGTACTGGCCTTTGCCCGCGAATGCCATGGTCAAGGTTTCACCCTGGGCATGCTCACCGGTCAAGTAGACAGCTGGGTACTTCATGGTGACTTTCGAACCGATGTTGCCATCGACCCACTCCATGGTTCCGCCTTCTTCAACGACAGCACGCTTGGTGACAAGGTTGTAGACGTTAGTGGACCAGTTCTGGATGGTGGTGTACCGAACGCGAGCATCCTTCTTCACGATGATCTCAACGACGGCGGAGTGCAGCGAGTCGGTCTGATAGATCGGTGCTGTACAACCTTCTACGTAGTGCACGTAGGAGCCCTCATCAGCAATGATCAGGGTGCGTTCAAACTGACCCATGTTTTCGGTGTTAATGCGGAAGTATGCCTGCAGCGGGATCTCGACGTGTACACCCTTGGGAACGTAGACGTAGGAGCCACCCGACCATACGGCGGTGTTCAATGCGGAGAATTTGTTGTCACCAACGGGGATGACGGAACCGAAGTACTCACGAAACATCTCTTCGTGTTCCTTGAGTCCGGTGTCGGTATCCAAAAAGACGACACCCTGGCGTTCCAGTTCATCGTTAATCTGGTGGTAGACAACCTCAGACTCGTACTGTGCCGCAACACCGGCAACCAGGCGCTCACGCTCAGCTTCTGGAATGCCAAGACGCTCGTAGGTTTCGAGGATGTCTGCTGGCAGATCTTCCCAGCTGGTCGCCTGACGTTCGGTCGAGCGAACGAAGTACTTGATGCGGTCAAAGTGAATACCTGAGAGGTCTGCACCCCAGGTTGGCATCGGTTTACGATCGAAGTACCGCAGACCCTTGAGACGGGTCTTCAGCATCCACTCTGGCTCGTCTTTCAGCGACGAAATATTGCGCACAACGTCTTCGTTAATGCCGCGTTGTGCGTTCTCGCCGGCTTGGTCCGGGTCATGCCAACCGAATTCGTATGCACCGATGCCTTCCAGCTCTGGGTTTGCATCCAGAACGTCTTGGATCACACCGGGATCGGCGGTTTCTTGACTGATTTGATCCGTCATTATCAACCTCTTTTATAAACGGGGCGTGGTTTGTGCCCATCGAGTTCCATTGGGCTGGAGTTTCTCGATGAATATTTTTTGTAGTTGGCTAGTTCTTTGATCCGCTTGCTGCGATTAGTGATGCGTGCGCAGCCCGTCCCAATGGTACGTGGGTGTTGCACACGTGGCCACCGGTGGGCATCGTCGACAGTCGCCGGACGTCTACTTGTAGTAAACGCGCAAATAGGTCAGTTTCTTCCTCACAGAATTGTGGAAACTCTCCGGCAAGCTCTTGGATCGGGCAGTGTCCCTGGCAAATCTGTGCTGCACGCAGTGTCGTTACCTTGGCTGCGCGCCCAGCGCGACGTGTCGTCGCTGCGAAACCCAAGCCGGCAAGCACAGTCGTTAACGTTTGAATTCGATCATTCAACATCGCATCTTCTGGAAGCTGCTTATGAAAACGTGTTTCAATATCTGCGAAATATTTACGGGCAAATCCGCGGAGCGCTTCTTGCCCACCAAGCTCTACGAGTGCAGACATGGCTTCGCTGGCAACATCCAGATAATCATCACCGAGCTCTACCTGGCCCTGATGGGTGACGACATAACGACGCGATGGACGACCTGCTCCACGCTGTGATCCCGAGACAGCCTTGACTTCCACAAGACCTTCTTCTTCTAGGGTGTCGAGGTGGCGGCGTACAGCAGCGGCAGTCAAGTCAAGTTCTTTACCAATGGTCGCTGCGCTCACCGGTCCCTGGGATAGGACGGCGTGCATGACCTTTTGACGGGTCGTGTGTGATGATCCGTTGCCGGTAGTGGGGCTGTCCGATGGGGCGTCTGCGAAATTAGTAACCATTGTGTGTCCTAATTATAGACGAGATCCTGAGTTTGGCCACCCGCCGAGTCGGATTACTGGCTATGGACGATGTGATTTTGCTGACGGCCAATCTCAGACGAGGCAGTCTGGCCATCAGGGTGCAGATGTGTGGCTAGACTAAAGGCCGTGTTTACAGTCATTATTTGCTCGAGCTTTGTGAGTTCATAGTTCATGCTGTCGTTAACGAATGTTCATCGCGATGTCCCGGCACGTGCCGGTCGTTTTCAGATCCTCAAGGGTGTGAGCTTTGATGCCAAGGCCGGAGAAGTCACGGCGTTATTGGGCCCCAACGGTGCCGGTAAAACGACCACCCTGTCGATTGCCCAAGGTATTGACAAAGCAAGCTCTGGAAGTGTGAAACTCTTAGGCGTTGACCCCTTTCGAGCCAATGCTGGACTGCGGAGCCAAGTGGGCGTCATGCTGCAAGAGGGTGGCCTTCCCATGGCTGTGACAGGTGAGCGCCTACTCTTCCATCTCGCCAGGCTGTATCAAGCTCCGGCTAATATCAGTGCCTTGATGGATCGGCTACAGATCCGTGAGTTCAAGGACCGTCAGATCCGCAGGCTCTCAGGTGGCCAACGCCAACGTCTGGGGATGGCAGCAGCCCTGGTAGGACGGCCGCGCGTCGTTTTCCTTGATGAACCGTCAGCTGGTCTAGACCCGGTATCACGCTTGATTGTCTTTGAACTCATCGAAGAACTCAAAGCTGCCGGAGTGTGCATCATTTTGACGACGCACCTGCTTGAAGACGCCCAACGATTAGCTGATCACGTCGTCCTCATTCGCGAAGGTCGTGTTGAGGCAGCCGGGAGCGTCGAAGAGTTGACTGCCACCGACCTTCGTCCGCCATTTACGTTCCGACTTTCTCGTGCGCTTACTGAACAACAGCGGGCAGATTTTCCTTCGCATTTGACGCTGGTGGAAGATACCTCGTCTTCGCAGCCTGCTGTCTGGCGTGTCAACGGAATACATGGACCTGCAGATCTGCATGCGGTGACCGCATGGTGGCTGCGTCACGACCTGATGCCCTCCGATATGGGACTGTCCGGCAAATCCCTCGAGGATGTTTTTTGGGAGCTGACTACGCATGACAAAGCTTGATCTCACACCGGTCGAAGAACCGCATTCTTCTACTCTATTATCCAAGGTCATAGCGCAAGGACGCTACGAAACGCGTATCACCATGACCAATGGTGAACAGCTGCTCGTGTCAATCATTTTGCCACTATTGGCACTGACCGGTCTGTTCGTCACAGGGCTTTTCGACACCGTCGAGGGCCCTTCAACCATCGACATTGCGACTCCGGGGATTTTAGCGCTATCTGTGTTGTCCTCTGGTCTGACGGGCCAGGGCATTGCCACCGGCTTTGATCGTCGTTATGGGGTCTTGCAATATTTGGCAACCACTCCCCTAGGACCGATCGGCCTCTTGTTAGGCAAAGTTGTCGCCGTCCTGATGGTGCAGGTGACTCAAGTGATCGTGCTTGGCGCCGTCGCGTTATTGATGGGATGGTCACCGAACCTTGCGGGTCTAGGGACCGCTGCACTGTTCATCGTGCTAGGAGCCTTAACCTTTACAGGGCTTGGACTCTTTATTGCCGGAACCGTGCGTCCTGAGGCAACGCTTGCGCTGACAAACCTCTTGTGGGTCATTCTTGGGGCGATAGGCGGAGTAGTCTTTCCGGTAGCTGATTTCGCGGGCAGCGTTGTGATTGACTATCTGCCCTCTGCAGCACTTGGAAATGGGCTGAGATCTGCGCTAATAGATGGAAGTTTTGACGGCGCCGCATTTGTCATCTTGACTCTTTGGGGAATCATTTTAAGCGTGGGCACTATACGCTGGTTTAAATGGCGCTAATACACCGCCCCGTCATGGATGCTCACTCTGCATCTGACAATTCAATTAGAGGATAATTTTCATGACAACTACAGGCGACCAGACGATTCGTCGGTGGTCCGATGTTCTGATGCCTCGCACCTTCACGCTGTGGACCATGGTGCTGGCTGTAGCATCAGTCATATCACAGGCCGGGATCATTGTAACCGGCGGGGCAGTTCGGCTAACTGCCTCTGGACTGGGCTGCTCCGAATGGCCTCGCTGTACACCAGACTCATATGTCACCACCCCTGAGATGGGCATTAACGGAGCCATCGAATTTGGAAACCGTCTATTGACCTTCATCCTCGCTGCAATCGCCGTGCTGACTATTCTTGCTCTCTGGCGACTCCGCAAGACACACGGCAAGCTCTTCGGAATGTCACTTTTTCTCATGCTTGTTATTCCTGCACAAGCGGTCATCGGCGGTATAACAGTCTGGACGGATCTCAATCCATGGGTTGTTATGCTGCACTTTTTGGTTTCAGCCCTGATGGTCTCGATTGCAACATTGCTTGCTTACCGTATTGGTGCTGAACGTCGTGCACGACTGACAAACACCCCTGCGCTCAAAATCCAGGACGGGGCAACGACGTCTTTGACTCGTAGTTCCTCTATCGTCCTTTATATCGCCGGCTGGTTCACGTTGGTCATGGGTACCATTGTCACTGGCTCTGGTCCGCACGGAGGAGACCCGACTGCTCCTCGTCATGATTTCGACCAATTGTTGGTGACTCGCCTGCACGCTGCACCGGTGTATCTGATGGTTGCGCTGACGGTCGTGTTGCTGGTCGTCATGTATCGAATCCAGACCTCAGCGCGTCAACGTCGAGCAGTATGGACATTGACGGCTGTCTTGATTTTCCAGGGTCTGGTCGGCTTCTACCAGCATCTCAACGATCTGCCCATTGGGGCTGTATGGCTGCATATGTTCGGTATTGGTCTCGTGACCTGGGCAATGACCGTCGTTATGGACGTGTTCAATTCCAAGTATGAAACCCGTCCAACACAACACGAACTTGCTCCAGACGACGGACAAGAGGCATTAACGCCTGCCTAGTCCTGGTTTTGCTACCACACACAAAAGAACCGCCATCCTGAAAATCGAAAATCAGGGTGGCGGTTCTTTGCTGCTTAGACGGCCGAAAAACTACTGACCTAGCCCCTCGCCGGGAACTGAGTCTTCGTCGTCACTGGAGGAACTATCCTCCTGGTTTGCATCCGTCACAACTTCCTCATACCAGAGATCCGAAATGAGACCGGTGTCGTCTACCTTCACGTGCAGGTCTAGCGGTGCGGAGGTGAGATCGGGAGTCAGCCGGGTAACGCCATAGTTCTCTTCTGGCTCGGTGTATTCAGCCGGGACGAATGGCAATGACGGTCGGAGATCAGCATTGAGCGTGCCCACCAGAGAATCCACGGGTATCTCATCACTCATTTCTGGAGAAACGCGTGGGTACCAGTCCTGCTTATTGATGGAGCGGGTGCCATTGATTTCATCGACAACCCACTTGGACATATTGCCCGCATCGGTGTCGGGGAAACTAATTTCCGCGACGTGAGTTGGTGCAGAGCCACGATCGGGTAATGTGTCAGCGGTTTCCGGATCCGCAACACAGCCGGTCAGAGACAGTGTGACCGCGGTCAATGCAGTGAGAAGTATGGTGCGTGTTTTTGGTATTTGCATAATTAAGGTGCTGTAACCATGTCACCCATTAGCGGTGCGCCGACGAAAGGATCAACGGCCAGCGCAACAAAGATCAGGGTGAGGTAAGTAATCGAAAGGTGGAAGACTCGCATTGCCTTCTTGTCGGTGAAATCCGGACGTTGCGAGTCGCGGTAGAGCTTGTGTGCCTCATAAATGAACCAGCCACCTGACACTGCAGCGGTAGCGGTGTAGACGATGCCAGCCCATCCCATTGGGACCAGCAGCAGTGAGAAAATCACCGTCGCCCAGGTATACAGCACGACCTGTGAAGAAACACGACGTGAAGTGGCGATAGCGCCCAACATTGGTACATCAACTTCTTGATAGTCCTCTTTATACTTCAGCGACAATGGCCAGTAGTGCGGCGGAGTCCACAAGAAGATGACCACGAAGAGGACGACTGCGGGCCATTCGATGGTCCCACGGACTGCCGCCCAGGCAATCAACACTGGAAATGCCCCTGCAAGTCCGCCCCAGATAATGTTTTGTTGGGTGCGTCGTTTCAAGATCAATGAATAAATGACTACATAGAAGAAGATGGCGGCAATACCAAAGGCCGTTGCCAACCAGTTCGTGCCGACTGCCAGTAAACCAATGGCTGCGACCGTCAGCACCCAGGAGAATATCAAAGCCTCACGAGGAGTGACTTCGCCGGTAACCAGCGGACGGTTTTTTGTCCGCTCCATGTGTTGATCGATGTCACGATCGATATAACAGTTAAATGAGCTCGAGGCGCCAGCAGCAAGAGCTCCGCCCAGCATGGTCGCAAACACTGTCCAAAGTTCTGGCCAGCCACGTTCTGCGAGAATCATGGTCGGTAGCGTGGTGACCAGCAATAATTCCATGACGCGGGGCTTGGTCAGCGAAAGATATGCTTTCGCCTTGCGTCGAAATCCGATCTTCTGTCGAGTCGACTCCGTAGCAGTGGCGGGCGTAATACCCTGAGTGGCGGCGGACTCTAACGATGTTGACATCAATACTCTCGAGTTCTAAGTAACAAGTAAGTAAATCTTTGGACGCCGAAACATGTCGGCGCTCCCCTATATAGTGTAGCTGTTGTGTATTGCCTTGCGTGCAAATCTTGGCGTATGGAAGCGTTTGCCCGGTAAGCTTAGAATGGGTCTCTGCAACAACATGGTTGAAGAACTCAAACTCAGCTACCTTTCAGGAAGGCAATACGTGGCCCCCACCGCTTCAAACCCAGCCGATTCGACTTTTGCACTCAACCGCCACCTTCCAGCTCGTCAGTATGTGTACTCTGACCAGGACCAACGGGTGGTAGATACGCTGCGAGTCCTAGCCGCAGACGCGGTCGAAAAAGTTGGTTCAGGACATCCCGGTACCGCATTTTCGCTATCGCCTGTTGCGTGGCAACTGTTTCAGAATGTCATGCACTTTGATCCGGCTGATCAGCACTGGCAGGGACGCGACCGCTTCGTACTCTCCCCTGGCCACACGTCCCTAACGCTGTACCTACAGTTGTTTGCCGCCGGAGCCGGCTTAGAGATAGAAGATCTTCAAGCGCTCCGCACCTGGGGTTCGAAAACACCGGGACATCCTGAGTACGGCGATACTGACCACGTAGAGATCACCACCGGACCTCTTGGGCAAGGCTTGGCCTCAGCGGTCGGGTTTGCCTATGATCAGCGCAGAATCCGCGGCCTTATGGACCCTGACGCTGCTCCAGGTACCTCTCCATTTGACCACCACGTGTACGTGATCGCCTCAGACGGTGATTTACAGGAAGGTGTCACTTCCGAAGCGTCTTCTCTTGCCGGAACCCAAGAACTTGGCAACCTGATTGTTATTTGGGACGACAATAAGATCTCTATCGAAGATGACACCGATATTGCTTTCAACGAAAACGTGGAACAGCGTTATGAAGCGTATGGCTGGCACGTCCAACGGATTGACTGGCTACAGACCGGTGACTATGTCGAAGACACCAAAGCCCTCTATGAAGCGATCGCCAACGCCAAGCAGGAGACAGATAAACCGTCCCTGATTTCACTCCGCACGATTATCGGCTGGCCATCACCAAAGAAGCAGAATACCGGTGGCATTCACGGTGCCAAACTTGGCACAGAGGAACTCGCGGGTTTGAAAGATGTATTGGGATTCAATACCGACGAACACTTCGTGATGGACGAGGACCTTCTGACACACTCTCGCAGTGTTGGAGAGCGCTCCGCAGAGTACCGCAAGACTTGGGACCAGGCATACCAGTCCTGGCGTGCTGACAATCCAGAGCGGGCAAAACTCTATGACCGCCTAGTCGCTCAGGAACTTCCCGAAACCTTCGATGATGCCTTCCCAACCTTTGACCCAGCAGACGGCAACATGGCAACGCGTGCGGCGTCCGGTAAAGTCTTGAGCGGTCTGGCGGATGTTATGCCCGAACTCTGGGGTGGCTCCGCAGACCTCGCTGGTTCGAATAATACGACGATGGCGGGCGAACCTTCTTTCCTTCCGGTTGATCGTCAAACAACCTCTTGGTCGGGCCATCCATACGGCCGCACCTTGCATTTTGGTATTCGCGAACATGCTTCGGGGTCAATCATTAATGGCATCACCCTGGGCGGGATGACTCGTGGCTACGCCGGAACCTTCCTTATTTTCTCGGACTACATGCGTCCTGCGGTACGACTGTCTGCGCTAATGGGTGTGCCGTCGATCTTCGTATGGACACACGATTCGATTGGTCTTGGCGAAGATGGGCCGACGCACCAGCCGGTGGAACATTTGGCCGCTTTGCGGGCCATCCCAAATCTCGATGTCGTACGTCCAGCCGATGCCAACGAGGTTTCGGTCGCTTGGAAGACCATCTTGTCCCAGCGCCAACGCCCTTCAGGACTTATCCTGTCTCGTCAAGGTCTACCGATCTTTGACCGGAACAAGGAAGCATTCCGTTCCGCCGATGGTGCTGCACGCGGAGCTTACACTCTCGTCGAAGCCACAATCGATTCTGGGGAAACTACCCCTGAAGTCGTGCTGATCGGTACCGGATCAGAAGTACAGCTCGCTGTCGATGCTCGTGAAACACTGCAAAGCAAAGGTATTCCGACGCGTGTGGTTTCTGCGCCCTCCTTGGAATGGTTTGATGCCCAGGATGAGTCCTACCGTAACGAGGTGCTCCCCGCCGGTGTCCTCACTGTCTCCATTGAAGCTGGCGTGGAACAGGGGTGGCAAAAGTACACCGGTGGTGACGGCCATTCAGTATCGCTTGAGCACTTCGGTGCATCCGCCGACTACCAGACATTGTTCACACAGTTCGGTATTACCGCCGACGCACTGGTAACAAAAGTCCAAAGCCTCTACAACGCCTAAGGATTGTTTGTGACACAAAACCAAAACACTAAAGCGCTGCACGATGCTGGCGTCTCGCTGTGGTTAGATGACCTCTCTCGCGATCGCATCGACTCTGGCGACCTGCAGAATCTGATCGGTACAAAAACAATCACCGGTGTGACAACCAATCCGGCGATATTCGGTAAAGCACTCACCACTGGTGACGCCTATACCCATCAGCTGTCGAAACTCGCTGCTTCAGGTGCGGATGCGCAATCCGCCGTCGTCGAAATGACTACCGACGATGTTCGAGCAGCCTGCGACATTCTGGCGCCCATTTATAGAGCTAGTAACGGGTATGACGGCCGCGTATCGATCGAGGTGGATCCTCGTTTAGCGAAGGACACTGACCGATCCGTGGCCCAAGCGATCGAATTGGCCAATACCGTTGACCGGGAAAACGTCATGATCAAGATCCCAGGAACCGTGGAAGGGCTTCCTGCGATTTCGAAGGTACTGACCGAAGGCATCAGTGTAAACGTCACGCTGATATTCTCACTCACCCGTTATAGAGAAGTCGTGAACGCTTGGTTAACCGGGCTAGAAGGTGCTCGCACCAACGGTCATGATCTCTCCAAGATTCACTCGGTGGCAAGTTTCTTCGTCTCCCGCGTTGATTCTGAAATTGACGCGCAGCTTGAAGCACTGGATATCCCTGCCCAGGATGTCATGCAGCTGCGGGGAAGAGCCGGAATAGGCAATGCGCGTCTGGCCTACCGGGTCTTCGAGCAGATGCAAGATACTGAACGATGGCGTCTCTTAGAATCAGCAGGCGCTCGACTGCAGCGTCCTTTATGGGCTTCGACCGGAACAAAAAATCCGGAGTATTCTGATGTGCGCTACGTCAATGGTCTAGTGGGCGACTACACCGTGAATACGCTGCCGGAAGACACTTTGGATGCCGTCGCTGACCACGGCGAAATTACGGAAAGTCGCATCCCTGACAACTATGCTATGGACGACGATCATCTCGACGATTTGGCAAGAGCGGGTATTGATTATCATCAAGTCGTGGCCAAGCTTGAAGACGAGGGGCTCGAGAAGTTTGTCGATGCCTGGAATCAGTTGCTAGGTAAGATCCAACAGCAGCTGGACGCGCAAGCCT
>NZ_JAKDKW010000038.1 GCF_030453185.1 Yaniella sp.
ATAGCAATCGTGGGGGTACTTATGTGGTCTCTTCAACGTTCGATGATCTATTTTCCTGATACCTCAGAGGTGCCTGCTGCAGCAGATGTGCTGGAGGGCGGGCAAGACCTTACGCTGCACACTTCTGATGGCTTGGAACTCGAGGCCTGGTTTGCTCCGCCCACCGAAGACGCCGTCGACCGGGACATGGCGGTCTTGATGGCACCGGGAAACGGCGGAAACCGTGAAGGCCGGGCTGGTTTAGCTCAGCACCTGCAAGACCGCGGATTCTCCGTACTGCTCATGGACTACCGCGGCTATAGTACGAATCCGGGGCGTCCGAGCGAAAACGGCTTGATTCGTGATGGCCTTGCCGCCACCGACGCTTTGGAGGCACAAGGTTTTGCGCCAGATCAGACGATCTACTTCGGTGAATCTGTCGGCGGGGGAGTCGTTGCTGCACTGCTGATCCAGCGCCCGCCTGCCGCAGCTGTTTTTCGTTCGCCCTTTACTGATCTCGCTGAGGTCGGAAAACGCCACTATCCGTGGTTGCCGGTAGGAATACTGCTCCGCGATCGGTTCTCGGTCACCGAGCATGTCAGTCACACGCAGGTGCCCATCTCTGTGATCCGAGCCCGCCACGATACCGTGGTGCCAGCCGAACTGAGTACGCAAGTTGCCGCTGCCGCGCCGAATCTTGTTGAGGAACACGTACTCGACGATGCGGACCACAATGACCCGGTCATGTTTGGGCCAGAAATCGCCGACGTCGTTGTGCGAATCGCAGATGAAGTGTCCTGAGCTTGTTGTTTAACCTGCAGGCTGCTTTCCGACGGGTTTGTTCCGTACAACATAGGCGTCGTGTTGGGGCAGCGAAGAGACTGGTGTATGAGAAATAGCATTAGGCGGCCACTGTTTCTGATCATGTTTTTGTCTGTTAACAAAAACATCAGAGACGGCCCCCGAGCTCCCACAAAACGCCGATGAGCGCCATATTCAGGACACCGCTGCACCCACAGAGGATAAATAACACGCTTGGATGCCGGTTGCATTACAAACTCGGCATCGCCCAGCGGTTCACCGGCCAGAGTGGCACGGAGCACGGGCAATGTTTCGTTGAATAACTCGCGAGCATTGGTGCTCGCGTAGCCCGAAGCGTCCAAATTTCGGCGCTAACCCCCGGAGCGATGCCGAATTCAAACCGTCCGCGCGAAAGAACGGCGATCACGGTGGCTTCTTCAGCGGTGCGGACCGCGTTCTCGTGTGGCAGCCGCGGTACCTACGCGAATGCGTTGTGTTGCCTGAGCTGCGGCGCCCAGTAGCGGCCAAGGGGGCGCCAAGCCGACCTCGTCAGCCTTGAAATGGTGTTGGGCGATCCGCACGGTGGCGAATTTGCAACGCTCTGGCTGCTGGATCCTTTCGAGCAGCCCAGCGATCGCGCTGGGCTGCTTTGTCGGTCGGTGACGCTGGTGCCCGTAAGTAATACGGTACCGTTGTCTCGAAAGAAGGTGGCAAAACAACTCTGACGCCGCACCCGAACTTTGTTGGGAAACGACGTCGGAGACTGTTCTCTATATCGCTAGAGCGCTATGGTCACAGATTTTACCTGGGTGTACAGTTCGATACTTTCTGGGCCGAGTTCTCGTCCCCAGCCAGACTGATGGTATCCGCCAAAAGGTAATTGGCTATCTAGCGCGTGGTATGTGTTGACCCAAACAGAACCAGCCTGCAAACGACTTGCAACGCGGTGAGCTCGACTCAGGTCTTTCGTCCAAAGTGCTGCTGCCAGCCCGTATTCACTATCGTTAGCGGCTTCGATCACTTCATCCTCTTGTGAAAATGGGATGGAGAGTGTCACCGGTCCGAAAATTTCTTCTCGTGAGATTGACATATCCGGTGTCGTGTTTGTGAAAACCGTTGGCTCGATATAGTAGCCGGTGTCTCCCCAACGGTTGCCACCAACCAACACTTTTGCGCCCGCAGCCTTGCCCGCGTCCAGATAGCCGACCACCCTGTTCAACTGTTCTTCTGAAACAAGCGGAGTGATATCGGATGCCGGGTCGTTACCTGGACCGATTTGGAGTTGTTCGACGGCCTCGGCCAGGGCACTGTTGAACTCGTCATAGATGTCTTCATGCACATAGACCCGAGTGCCTGCCTCACAAGCCTGGCCCGAATTCAGGGTAAACCCTTGCAGCGCGCCGGCGACCGCATTAGGAATGTCAGCATCGGCAAAGACAATATTCGGAGACTTGCCGCCAAGTTCCAGTGAGACTTTCTTCAGGTTCCCCTTGGCCGATTCAACAATTTTCTTACCAACCTCGGTAGAACCAGTAAACGCAACTTTGTCTACATCAGCGTGGCTAGAAAGCACAGCACCAATATCTCCGTACCCCGGCACAATATTGACAACTCCATCCGGAATTCCGGCTTCCATTAACACTTCACCTAGAAGTAAAGCCGAAAGTGGAGTTTGTTCTGCAGGTTTCAACACGACCGTATTTCCGGTCGCAAGCGCCGGAGCGATTTTCCAAGCCGCCATCAGTAAAGGGAAATTCCAGGGGATAATCTGACCACAAACACCTACGGGCTCACGCCGGGTATACGAATGGAACTCCGCTTCTGGCGGGGCCAAGACCATAGATGGATTGTTGACAGATCCTTGTATTTTTGACGGCCACCCTGCATAGTACCGAAAACAATCAGCCGCGGAACGGACATCGAAGGCTGCTGCAATACCTTGTGGTTTACCATTGTCCAGTGACTCGAGTTCAGCAAAATCATCGGCCCATTCGGTGATCTTTTGTGAGATCCTCCAAAGAAGCTCTTCACGCATATTCGGTCGCATGCGCGCCCACGAACCCTCCTCAAAGGCACTCCGTGCCGCAGCAACTGCAGCGTTAAGGTCCGCTTCGGTGCCTTGGGCCACCTCGGCCAGTACTTCACCGGTGGCCGGGTTATAGGTTTTGAATACTTTCTCTGCCCTGGAATCTACCCATTCGCCATTAATCAGCAACTGCTTCGGACGGTCTAGAAATTCCCGTAGACGGGAAGAATTGATGGTAGTGGTTTCGGAGCCGAAGGTGATGCTCATGGTATTCCTTTCATGATCCACACGTGATTGCTCTGATTGAATAGTGCGGATTGCTAGAGATCTAGATATTCCATCTGGGATAGTTTCGCTGTAAGTTTCGGATTACATAGACTATTGTGGCCTAAGACACATCGCGGTTCTTGTGTTGCAGCGCACCATAATTGAAGAAAAATGCGAGGCCATTGAGCCATCGCTCGTTGGATTGCGAGGAAACTTTGAACCCCATCCAAAGTGCAGGAAATTTAGACACCTGGGCGAACCTGCTATCGCGCTATTTTGTTCCGGTAGAAGCTCATGACGGAGCCCACGAGGATAATGTCACGAAAACTACCTCTAGGTTCTTTTCTGGGAAGCTTATCGGACGCCGCTGGAGCTCTAAAGCTATGGCCCAGCTATCAGTCAATGCCCATGCGGTGTCAAGGCAGAGTACTCTTGGCGACGCAGAGGGTCCAGGGTATTTTAAGTTGGCTATCCAAGGGGCAGGGCGTGGCATTGTCATGCAAGATGGCAAAGAGGCTGTGCTGGAGACGGGTGAGTTTGCCTTCTTTGACGCCAGCCGACCATATACGGTGTTGTTTGATGACAGCAGTACGTCTCACATCCTCCTTTTTCCGCGACAGCTGTTGCATTTACCGTTTGATTCAGCCGATGAGTTGTCGGTCATGGCATTTGGTCAGGGTAAACCTCTATCGCGGATTGTTACGAGTTTTTCGAACGAATGCGTTGACGCGATGAAGCATCTCGGTGGGCCCGTGGCCAGACGGTTGGCTGATAACTTGATCCACCTTCTGGGCACGGTTATCGCCAACGAGTTATATTCCGGTGGCTCTGACCTGGGGGACCGACACCGCAAGCAGCAAGTGATGGCCTATGTGGAGGAACACCTTGAAGATCCGGGTCTGAATCCTCAAGCAATCGCCGCAGCTCATTTTATATCGGTGCGCTCGCTGCATCAGCTTTTTGAAAATGAGAACCAGACAATCGCCGCGACCATTCGTTCGCTGCGTCTCGAGCGTTGTCGTATGCAGCTGGAAGATCCCTCTCAAGACGCAGTGCTGCTTTCTTCGATTGCAGCACAATGGGGATTTGCTGACTCCGCCCATTTTTCCCGCGCCTTCCGCCAGGCGTATGGTGCCACGCCATCGCAGTGGCGTGCGATGCGGTGACTCCGCGGTTTGGTTTTGCCGCATGACATTTCTTTGCCCTGTCGGTCTAAGCCTTGCGTTGTTATTCAAGTTCCTCGCGCTAAGGTTCTGGTTCCACTGTGTGACGCCGGGCACAATGGCTAGTGTGTCGGTTTGAGTGGCATAGCACACAAGTCTTTTTAGATTTAGAATTCCAAAGTTGTGAGGAAGGTTTGTAATGCGAGCAGCTGTCGTAAGAGAAGCGAATAAACCCTTAGTTGTCGAAAATATTGCGGATCCCAGCCCAGGCCCGGACGATGCAGTTCTTCGCGTGGAAGCATCTGGAATCTGCCGCAGTGATTGGCACGGTTGGCAAGGTGATTGGGAATGGATCGGCTTGGGTATCGAACTTCCCGCCGTACTCGGGCATGAGTTTGGTGGAGAGGTAGTCGCGGTCGGCAATAACGTTCGCAACTTCCGGGAGGGTGACAAGGTTACCGCTCCGTTTCACCACGCATGTGGACGCTGTGAGTTTTGTTTGTCTGGCCGACCCAATTTGTGTGCTGAAGTATTCGTATACGGGTTTGCCGGAGTGCACGGGAGCTATGCGGAGTACTTGCTAATCACTGAAGCAGATAGCAATTTGATTTCGCTGCCGGAAAACGTAGCTGCGACTTCAGCTGCCGCCCTTGGGTGCCGGTATATGACTGGTTACCATGCGATTGGACGTGGCCGAGTCGGTCCAGGGGATTGGGTCGCTATACAAGGCGCAGGCGGCGTCGGGCTGTCTGCGATTCAAACTGCAGCTGCAGTTGGGGCGCAGGTGATAGCGGTCGACATTGACGAAGATAAACTCACAAAAGCAAAAGAAGCCGGGGCTTCTGTGGCGGTCAATTCAAAAACTGAAAACGTCGCTGAAGCAATCCATGAGGTCACGAAGGGCGGAGCGCATGTTGGTGTTGATGCGCTAGGAATACAAGAAACCATCACAAATTCACTCAGCTCATTACGCAAGGGTGGCCGACACGTACAGGTCGGGTTGACCGGCTCGGAAGAACAAGGCATAGCTCAAATCCCCATTGACGCTATGACCGCTGGCGAAATCGAACTTGTCGGAAGCTTCGGTAACCCTCGGCCCGACTTCCCAGGTCTTCTAGCTCTGGTGTCGCAGGGGCGTCTGGATCCAGGATCGCTGGTCGAAAGGGAAGTGGGGCTGGGAGACGTGAACGAGGTCTTCGACAACATGTCTGAATTTAAGACAAAAGGTTTCAACATTATCACGCAGTTCTGACCGATAACTACCACCTCGGTGCTGGTGTCAGCCTAAAAGCTGGCGCCGGCACCAAGTTCTTTCTAAGCCTTCTAGAGAAGGGCGCTTAAGCTTGTTATTTAACCTCTGCGAGTAGGCATCAAGCCTTGGTATGGCGCTGACCGGTGGACCTGGTTGATCATCGCAGCCCATACCCAGCTGCGGTTAGCACGCCCTGTTGCCAGCGATCACCGGCTGCCATGGCAAAAGCCACTGCCTTCGACCATGTTGACTCCAGCACGAGTCGGGTCAGGCTACCGCCGCATCTGCCAGACCTGTTGCGATCCTGCGAGCATGCCGAAACATAGCCGAGCCGGCCCAGGACGCCCCAGAGGCAGAAAAACCGCAAAAAGCACGGATCCAGCCCGTCGGAAAACAACCTGGAGGTTAAATAACAAGCTGAGTCACGTAGCCTAAAGGGAGTTTCCTCTCACCTCATCAGTAAAGGCCCACGTCATGCCAGCAAAATCAGCGCGCCGCTTCGGTAAACGTCCTCGCCTGCGCAACGTCATCCTCGGTACCATTTCGACTCTGGTCGTGCTCGCCTTAGCCCTCGGCGGCTTCGTCGCCTGGTCGGTTTTCCGAGCGTTTCCTGACACCGAAGGCACGCTGGATGTTGTCGGGCTTGAACACGAGGTGACGGTGCAGCGTGACGCCCAGGGCATTCCGACGGTTACCGCCGAGACGTCACACGACCTGTTCTTCGCCCAGGGTCTGGTGCACGCCCAGGATCGTTTTTGGGAAATGGACTTCCGTCGTCATATGACCAGCGGACGGCTCTCTGAACTGTTCGGCGCCTCGCAACTGGATACCGATAAGTTCCTGCGTACTCTGGATTGGCACGGGATTGCTGAACAGGAGATTGAGGCTCTGCCGGACCGTGAACGCGCCTATTACGAGGCCTATGCAGACGGCGTGAACGCCTATCTCGCCGAACGGGAGGGCGGCGCGCTAGCCCTGGAGTACACCGTACTGGGGCTGCAAAATAGTGACTATGAGCCTGCACCCTGGACACCCGTTGACTCAGCGGCCTGGCTGAAAGCTATGGCCTGGGACCTGCGCACCAATATTGAAGATGAAACCACCCGCGCATTACTCACGCAACGCCTTGATGACGATGCCATCGAAGATCTGTACCCCGAGTATCCCTTCGACGAACATCCGGTGATTCTGGCGGAAGACCCCGATGGGTCCGGCATTGCGGAGGCCAATATTCCTGAGCCGTCCGGCAACGCAGCCGATGACCAACCAGTAGGGCAGCAAACTTCAGCAGAAACTTCCGAGACTGCACCAACGGTGGAGGCCGCATCGCTGCTCGAGGTGATCGCCGAAGTCGATGCACTGATGCCCAATGTCGGGGAAGGCGTTGGTTCCAACTCGTGGGTTGTTTCGGGAGAGCACACCGAGTCCGGGTTGCCGCTGCTAGCAAACGATCCACACTTGGGCGCCTCGCTGCCATCGGTATGGCATCAAATGCACCTGCGTTGTGCAGAAGTCAGCGAGGAGTGCCCCTATGATGCCAGCGGCTTCGGATTCTCTGGGCTGCCCGGCATCGTCATCGGGCACAACCAAGACATTGCGTGGGGCTTTACCAACCTGACCACCGACGTCGCCGACCTCTATGTGGAACGCGTCGAGGGTGATGAGTACTGGCACGACGGCGAGAAACGTCCGGTCGAAACTCGGCAAGAAACACTCGAGGTCGCCGGCGGCAACGACGTGTCTTTGGATGTTCGATCGACCCACCACGGCCCCATCTTGTCTGACCTACAACGCGACTTCACGATGATCACCATCAACCCGCCGACCGATGCGGTGGAGGACGCCGAGATTCCGCCCGGCGAGTTTGAGCTGAGTTTGCGTTGGACCGCACTGGACGTCACCACGACTGCCCAAGCGATCTTCACCCTCAACCGCGCAGAAAATTTTGGCGATTTGCGACAAGCAGCCTCAGAGTTTGAGGTGCCGGGACAAAACCTGGTGTACGCCGACCGGCAGGGCAATATCGGGTATCAAGCACCCGGCAAACTTCCGATTCGGGGTGCCGGAGATGGCTTCTTGCCGCAACCCGGCTGGGATAGTGCCTACGATTGGCAGGGCACCATCCCCTTTGACCAACACCCGGTGAGCTATAACCCAGACTCCGGATATATTGTCACCGCCAATAACGCGATCGTCACCGACGACTACGAGCACTTCTTGAGTCGCGACTGGGACTACGGCCACCGGGCGGCTCGCATTGTCGAAGAGCTTGAGGCGAAGCTCGAGGCTGGTTCAGTAACGGTTGACGATATGGCTGAGCTGCACATGGACAACGAGTTTCCAGCAGCCGATGCACTGCAAGAGGCCTATGCATCGATCGACGTGGATGATGCCGAAGTACAAGAAGCCATAGCATTGCTAGCGGACTGGGATGGCCAAAATGACCCGGATTCTGCCGGCGCAGCGTTTGCCAACGTGCTGTGGAATCATGTCACCCACGCGATGGTTCGAACCCAAGAAACCGATATCCCGCGAGACGACCAATCACGGTATGCAGTGTTTTTCAAAGCCCAACTCGAAGACCCAGAAAGCCCATGGTGGGGTGATTCCCAAGAACAACTGCTCACCGATGCCGCCGTTACGGCCTACGCGGAGCTCACCGACGAACAAGGTTCAAACAGTCAGGACTGGAACTGGGGCGACCTCCATGCTCTGACGCTCACCCACGAGTCCTTCGGCACCAGCGGCATCGGCCCAATTGAAGCACTCTTCAACCGCGGGCCCTATCCTGTTGGTGGTGGTTCTGGTGTCGTCAATGCCACCGGTTGGGATCTGGATGAAGGCTATGCCACGACTACCGTGCCGTCCATGCGCATGGTGGTCGACGTCGATGACTGGGACAACTCTGTATGGCACAACCTCACCGGTACCAGCGGACATGCATTCCACCCGAACTACACAGACCAAGCCCAAGATTGGGCCGACGGTGAGCAGTACCCGTGGAACTACTCTGCTGATGTCCTCGAGCAACATTGGGAAGACACCCTCGTACTGCAACCGACAGGGGACTAGCCCAACGCGTTCACGCAAATCCAAGAGACGATCCCTATCATGGACCTATGATTGAAGATGTCTCGTACGGCTGGTTGGGCGACCTCCTCATGGCCGTCATGGAAGCCCTGGGCCCCATCGGGCTGGGAATAGCAGTGTTCGTTGAGAACGTTTTTCCGCCCATCCCGTCCGAACTGTTCCTCGCCCTGGCAGGGTTCACCGCGGCCAATGGTACGTTTACACCGGCCGCCGGCATCCTGTGGGCAACCATCGGTTCGGTAACCGGCGCGCTCGTGCTCTACGGCCTGGGCGCGTGGCTTGGGCGTCGCCGGTTATATAAGATCGCCTATGCCATGCCACTGGTGGACATTGATGACGTCGAGCGCACCGAACGCTGGTTCATCAGGTTTGGATACTGGACCGTCTTTTTGGGCCGGATGGTCCCAATTTTCCGTTCGCTGATTTCTATCCCGGCTGGCATCGAGCGCATGAACCTCTGGCTGTTCACACTGTTGACCGCGGTGGGATCGTTGATATGGAACACCCTGTTCATCATGGGCGGTTACCTGCTGGGCTCTAATTTTCATCTGGTCTCGGATTATGCCGACGTCTTCTCTAACGTGGTGTTGGGCCTGGTCATTGTGGCGCTCCTGGTCTGGATTACTCTGCGGCTATTACGAAATCGACGTCGAGCGCGCGATCCGAATTATCTGCCCGAGACACCAGACGAGGCGGCAGCTCGAATCGATGCACTGGTCAGCCAGCACCCAACACCCGGTACTTCAGATGCGTGACATTGTGACGTGCTACCACTCGGGTCTGTTCTAGAGCGATCATGTTGTTTTGCACATCGTCGAAGAGCCTGCGCCCTCGTCGCAGGAGCACGGGCACGAGATGAACCTGTAGCTCATCGAGTGCCCCGTGATTGAGGGCCTGTTTGATTGCTCCGCCGCCGTGGAACGCCACGTCGGTACCTGATACGGCAGCGTAAGCCCGTTCAAGGGCTGCGCTAAATCCCTCGGTGACGAAGTGAAATGTCGAACCGTCGCGCACGTCGTCGGGCCGAGCCCGATGCGTGAGCACGAAAATTGGCACTTCAAATGGGGGCCGCGGCCCCCAAGCTGCTTGGGCATGCTCATAACTATCACGTCCCATGATCATTGCTCCGAGTCGGTCAAAGTCCTCTTGCAAAATATTCTCTGCGGTTAGTTGCTGGCGATCAGCGCGGTCATGGGCGAACCAGCTGTGCAGTACGGAACCGGAGTTCCCCATAGGGTGTTGTGGGCTTGGACTCGATCCGACGTAGTATCCGTCGAGGGATGTGCTGATGCTTGCATATGTCGTCATGATGTAACCTTTCGCGCTGCTTGGTTCGTGTTTAGACTTCCTCGACCACGTCCTTGCCATCGCGCACGGTGGGCATCTGCGTGATGACCATCTGCTCTGGGGTCATTTCCACATCAAAGACACCATTGTCAGTCACCACCCCGTGCTGCACGTTCATCTTGTAGGAGGGGCCTGAGCCATCGAAGAGTCCAGCTCCGGGACCAACAGTGACCGGCGCGATGAGGAATCGGTAGGTATCCACCAGTCCGGCTTCATGGAGTGTTCGTGCCAGTTGGATGCTGCCGTGGACTTGGAGTTCCTTATCCTCGCCTGAAGCTTTGAGTTCGGTGATATCTTCGAGGAATCTGTCGCCTAGTGCGGATGTTGTATCTGCCCAGGGCCCGTCGACCGGTCTCGAGGTCACCACATATTTGTGCGCGGTGTTGAGGAACGTCGCGACGTCATTGTCCGGGTCCGTGACTTGCGGCCAGTACCCGGCAAAAATATCGTAGGTGGTGCGTCCTAACAGTAGGGCGTCGCCTTGAGTGAACCACCGATTGGCCGCTTGTTCGCAGCCGGTGTCCCAAACGGTGAACAGCCACCCGCCGTCGGTGAAACCACCACGGGTGTCCTCGTCTGGCCCGCCAGGTGCTTGGCTCACTCCGTTGAGCGTTTTGAAGAGATTGATACTGAGTTTCATGGTAATCATCCTTGTTTTAGCTATGAACTGTCGATGACGAGTTCTGAGTCCTCCAGGGGTACGTGAAACGCGCGACAGAAGGTCGCTAATGAGTGTGGTGGTCCCTCAACTTCTACGGCGCCTGAGGCAAGTGCGTCAGACGCTGACATTGTGCCGGCGAGTAGGAGCCGGATTTCAGGTCCAGCGTGAATGGTGGTGTCGGAAGAGAAATCTGGGGTCTCCGTACCCACCGCGATGTTTGTGCTGTCGGCCCGAACCCAGGCGCTCGCTGGTCCAGCGTGCACCAGATACGTCACCGGAGCTTCGAGCACGCCGGGTTGGTAAGCGCTGCGGATGGCTGCCGCTAGCGATGCGCTGGTGATCACATCAGTGGGCGCGGGGGAGCTCATCCGTTGAGCGCCCCACAGTCCCAGAGCATCAAGAATGGGCTGGAGCTGGTGGCCGTAGTCGGTGAGTTGATAGACCACACCGCGCTGCGGAGATTCTGCTATCTGACGTTCGGCGACACCGGCGGTCTCCAGTTCTCGTAACCGGGTAGTCAACACGTTCGTGGGGATACTCGGCAAACCTTCGTGGAGGTCCTTGAAACGACGTGGTGCGATACTGAGATCTCGTACGAGCAGCAGTGCCCACCGTTCTCCGAGCACCCAGGCTGCTTTGGCTAAACCACAGAATTGGCCGTAATTCTTACTCATGACTTCATTTTATGAAGTGTACTTCGCAATAACAATAGAAATATTGTACTCAGGCAGCCTGCCGGACCGCAGCACACCGGTGGTGTTGGACGGTTCTTGAACAATGAACCAGGGGTGACTAGGTGCTTCAATCTGCTTTCTGCAGGGCCCTTGTCGGCTCAGAATCTGCGGCGGTACGCTGAAAATTCTGGGGCGGATTGTTGACGATGATCACTCGTTGTCATGGCTATTTGCGGTGCCTGGCGGAGCGGAGCCTGCTTTGGCTCCACCACAGGCTGCCGTACAGGTCATGGGGGCAATTCGCTCGACGCACCTGCGAGATCTCTTATCCCCGGTAGGTGTCGAGTTCAGAGCGCTTTGAGTTGTTGCTTTCACTTCCATCACGGGGAGACAATAGCCTGATGAACGTGTTGCGTCAGCATGCAGAGATCTCCAAAAAGCGCGCCTGTTTTCTGATCGTAGGTGCACGATGAATGGATCCCCGACCCCATTACTCGTCCTAGATTTACTGGGGACGTTCGCGTTCGCGCTCAACGGTGGGCTGACGGCTGTTCGTGTGGCTCGAGTGGACATCGTCGGTGTCCTCACACTGGGCATGATCACTGCCATGGGCGGCGGGATTATCCGTGACATTTTATTGGGTGACGTACCTCCGGCTACATTTCGAGATTGGCGATACCTTGCGGTGGCTGCAGCCGGCGCCCTGATTGCTTTTGCCTTCTCCTGGCTTCTCAACCGGTTGACCATGCCCATCGAAATTCTCGACGCCGTGGGACTGAGCGTCTTTGCCGTCACCGGGGCCAGTAAGGCCATCGAATTTGGGTTGGGTCCGGCGCAGGCAATTATCTTGGGCACCATTACGGCGGTCGGCGGTGGAACAATACGCGATGCCTTGATCCTCAAAATCCCGTCGGTCATGAATGAGGGGCTTTATGCCATTCCTGCACTCGTTGCTGCAACAATCACTGTGATCGCCACGTTGGCCGACGTCTACGGGGTTACTGCCGCCATCATCGCAGCAGTCGTGTGCTGGCTGATTCGGATCGTTGGTGTGTTTTACAAACTGAACGCACCGCAACCGCCCGGGCTGCGGAAGAACAACGACGATGGAACTGAAGAATCTGGAGAGTGACACTCATGCGTTTGAAACTGGATCTGCATGATATCTACAATAAGAGCAAAGACTTGGATAGAGCCCTGCACGGCCTCATAGATGAGGCCGAGGAAACCGGCGCCAAGAAAGTTGAAATCATTCCCGGCAAGGGCAGCGGTGCCTTGAAGAAACGCGTGCTACGTTTCCTCGAACGAAAAGATATCAAGGCTCGCTATCATCGGGTGGAAAAAGACAACAAAAATTCGGGCCGGCTGTTTGTGCATTTCAAACACTGAACCTGGTCGACGGTGGGCACCGTGGCTCCATCAACAGTCATGGAAGAGTTTGACCTTATCCACTGTTGTGCCGTCGAATTCGACCGTGTTTGCGGTGAAGGAGCACTGGTTGATCGCCACACCGGTGATGTTTGGGCTATATCGATGATCATGGAAACGCGGTTCGAAGCCCTCCCGGTACGAGCTTGCATCAGCCAGGTGGTAGCACTTCGATCCACTCGAGGAGTTGACGGTGAGGAACAGGGTATCGCCTGCTTCTGACGTGACGATGACCGTTGAGGACCAGATCGATAGCAAGGTCGTTGATCGCTGGCCCAAGCCGTCCCGGAGATCGTTTGTGGTCCTTCGAGCCGACCGAGTGGTTGGCGGCGCCGTGGAGTACAGGGGTGCCGTCAAGAGCGTGCCGGAGGCTACGAGCCCCAGCAATAACAGCGCCGCTGGCAGCCACTACACAATGCGTATCTCCAAGAAGCCTCCTGACGTGCTTGGGCACAGAACTGATGTTCGAAGCTTAGGACCCTAGTCTTACACTCGTGCAGCATTGTTGGAAAAGCATCTGGCGGTGCACCTCGTTACCGAGATACACCGCCAGATGATTATTGAGTTATGTCGTAGCAGTGTTTACTACATCTGTTGACGACGCTTTGCAATGAGCATGGCCATACCCGCGGCAATCGCGAGACCGCCAAGTGCTGCTATCCACCCGATGTTGGCACCGGTATTGGCAAGCCAGCCGGACGAATCCTTACTGTCAGTGACCTGATCTGAAGCTGCGGCGTTGGTATCGCTGTCCGTACCAGGTCCGCTACCGCTTCCAGCAACGCCGGAGGTCTGGTCGTCCTGTTTGCCATCCGTGGAGTCGGCGTTCCCGGATCCGTCGGTAGTGCCGTCAGTTGGCTCGTCGTCAGAACCATCTTCGCCTGGAACGGTCGGAGTTGGTTCATCACTTGGCTCCGATGTCGGTTCTTCGCTCGGTTCAGCAGAAGGGTCTTCAGTAGGTTCCTCTCCAGAGTCTGCAGCTTCGGCGACGGCTACGACGCGTTCGAAGGTCGTTTCGTTGCCTGCATCGTCAGCGACACGGTATGTCAGTGCATAGTCACCGAGTGCGGAGGTATCCACTTCGCCTTCGACCTCGACGTCGTCGGTGGTCAGTGCGGCACAGTCATCGGAGAGTTCGATGTCTGCCAGCGGATCGAAATCAGCACCGAACTCAACGGTGTTGTTCGTGGCGGTGATTTCCGGATCAGTGTGGTCGCGGAGCAGTTCTAGAGTGTCGACCACAGTGCCGTCGAGTTCCACGGTGTTGCTGGTCACCGTACACTGATCGACTTCAACGCCGGTGATGTTTTGCTTATTCTGTTGGTCACGGAAACGGGCTTGGAAACCGTCCCGGTATTCGTCGACATCACGCAGACCATAGTATTTGGAACCGCTCGCGGAGTTCGCGGTGACGAACAGGGTTTCGCCCTCTTCTGGAGTCACGCGAACGCGCATGCCCTCATCTAGCCGTGGGCTGGATTCTTTTCCTTCATAGGTCAGCGGTGGGGTAGCCGATTCCTGAACTGTCTCGGTGGCGGTTTCAGGTTCAACGACGTCACCGTTGGCATCGACGATCGTCTCGGAGGTTGCGGGGTCGACTTGGTTGCCGTCGGCATCGATCACGAAGCTGCGCGAGTACGAGTGGTCGTGGCCGGTCAACACGACGTCAATATCGAGGTCGTTGATGATCGGGCCGAGGCCATCACGTATGTCGTTGGTGGTACCCGATGTCGAGTGGTTGGCCACACTGTACAGCGGGCGGTGGAACGTGAGCATGGTCCAGTGAGCGTCATCGCCGTGTTCGGCGATCGTGGTCTCGAGGAACTCACGGTGATCGTCCCAGTTCCGGTATTCGGTACTGATATTCAGGTGCAGCACATCATTGTGTTTGAACCAGTAGGTGCCTTCGGAAGAATCGTATTCCGCAAGGTTGGGCTGGTTGTAGTGCTGGTGGTACAGCCGCTGCGGGAAGCCACTCATGGAGTCGTGGTTGCCCAGTGTCTGTGCGAAGGCGTTGGTTCGCATCTGGTGTGGAGACAGGTAGGCGCTGTACTCGTTGACGTTGCCGCTGTAGTCGTTGATTTGGTCGCCTGCAGAAAGCAAGAACTGCGACTCCGGGAAGAGCTGATCGTTAGCATCCAGCGCGTTCTGCCAGCCTTCCGCGTCCCGCGCGACATTGCCTGACGCACCAATTTGTGGGTCACCGAAGAACGTGAAGGTGTGTTCCAGATCCTGTTCGAAGACCTCGAACTGTGCGATATCTGACCAGCGACCCTCATCCGAACCCACACGGTAGCTGTAGGTACCCGGTGTCAGGTCAGTCAGGGTGGCGTGGGCGTAGTCGCGACCAGAATCGGCACTGGAGTCTTGTTCGGTCGTGTCGATGGTGGTTGTTTCATCCGGCATGGTGTCGTGTGCGCCCTCAGCCAGTTGAACCGACTCAGCTACACCCGAATCTGTGAACCAGGAGAGACGACGCTCAGTTGGATCAGCGCCCATGCCCAACAGGATTGAGGTCTGACCATCGTTGGTTGCTTCGATCTGGTCGAAACCCAAGTGCTCTAACCCGAAGTAGATATCGGAGCTGGAGTCGCGACCTTGGTGCAGCTGGACGGCGATCGTATTCACGCCTGCTTCAAGGTGCTCATTCGGCACGACGAACTCACCCCGGTTCGGGGAGCTGCTGTTGGAGCCACCGTAGACCAGGTTTCGATCCTCGCCTTCTTCGGCAAAGTCGAGACCACCGTCGTGGAATCCGTCGATGCGTTCCCCGTTGACGTAGACAATGGCTGCGTCATCGTAGCGAAGCGATCCGCGCAAGACGGTGTCTTCATTGAGGTCTGCTTCATCGATGGAGACCTCGGTGCGGAAGAAGAACGCTTCTTTATTGAGCCCATCAGAGTCCGGGTAGTACTGATCCAGCAAGGTATCTGGATAATAGCCGCCGCTGAGTTCGGCCTGTTCGCCGCGTAGTGCGCCGAAGCTACCGGGTGCAGTTTCCCACTCCGAGTCATCAAATTCTGGTGCAGCCCAGTCGGTACGGTCGTCCAGGCCATTTGCCGGGTCCGTTCCGTCGTCGAGGTAGTTCCATTCGCTCGTTTCGTTCAAGAGCTCGGTATCGAGCTCAGGGTCTACTTGCTGCGCATGCGTAGGAGCAATGAATACGAGGCCGGACGCAGCGAGGCCAAAGGTAAGGGTCGTCGCTGGCAGCCATCGAGAGATGCGAGTCAAGAAGAGGTCACCTCCAGGTGTGTAATGCGTGAGTCATGAGTCGTGGACTCAGTGATCATGTCGTGCCGATCTGAACGCAATTGCTCGAAGGAGCAAAGTCCTGGTCCACGAGAGATGAAGCCGCGGTGAACTCGACCGGATGCTCGCGCGGTCTCGAATAACTCATCGCTACAGCGTGGTCTGAGTCACGAAATCTGAGGTGCGGGGCAGTGAGGTCGGCCATTGAGGTAACGCGACGATAACAAGACTATAACGAAATGATAACGGCCACCCAGGGGGTTTCGGGGTGGCGGTCGGGTTACTGAAAGCCGCAGCACCGTGCGACAGGATGGCGATATGAGCGTGCGGGAATGTGGCCTGTTGGGCCATGGTTGGGCACTTTTTCGGGTTGCTATATGCGCTCAGTTCGCTAATCTGAAGCTCATGCCTCATTCCGACACTGAAAACGAACATTCTCGTTTCACTATTGATCTGCGTGCGCCACGACAGTCAGACGGGGCCGCCATGTGGCGGTTGACCCGAGACACCGGCGTACTGGATCTGAACTCTTCGTATCAGTATCTGCTGTGGTGCCGAGACTTCTCCGCAACCAGCGTGGTCGCAGTCTCTGACCATGATCAGCAGCTGATGGGTTACATCACCGGCTACATGCGTCCCGACGATCCCGCCGTCTTGATGATCTGGCAGGTCGCCGTCGATGACGCAGCGCGCGGCCACGGTTTGGCCAGCCGCATGCTCGACTACCTGGTGGAAACCACGTCGGCGCAGAGCCTCGAAACGACCGTTACCGACGATAACGCCGCATCCAACCGACTCTTTGCGTCGCTGGCCGAGCGCCACGGTGCCAACCACGACATCACAGCTTTATTCACCCCGGACATGTATCCGGATAATCACGACACCGAATATCTGCACAGCATTGGTCCACTGACACCAACGTCAGAGCAGAAATCACCGAAGACGACCCTGGAGGGGAATCACATGGACACCAGTATTTTTGAAACAACAGAGTCTGAAGTACGTAGCTACAGCCGCGGCTGGCCAACAGTTTTTACCAAGGCATCCGGTTCGATCATGACCGATGAGCAGGGTAAAGACTATATCGACTTCTTCGCCGGTGCCGGCGCACTGAACTACGGTCACAACAACCCTGAACTGCGCTCCGAGCTCGTTGAGTACATGACCTCCGATGCTCTGGTGCACTCACTAGATATGATGACTCCGGCCAAGCGCGACTTCCTGCAGACTTTCAAAGATCTGATTCTTGAACCACGCGACCTGGACTACAAAGTCATGTTCCCAGGACCAACGGGTACCAACACCGTTGAGGCCGCACTGAAGCTGGCCCGTAAGGTCACCGGCCGTCAGCACATCCTGTCCTTCACCAACGCTTTCCACGGCATGACCCTTGGTTCACTGTCGGTCACCGGTAACTCCATGAAGCGCAAGGGCGCAGGCATGGCCCTGACCAACAGCTCGAAGATCCCATTCGATGATTACCTCGACGGCGCAACCACAGACTTCCTCTGGCTAGAACGCGTACTGGAAGACTCCGGCTCCGGCGTTGATAAGCCAGCCGCCATCATCGTAGAAACCGTACAGGGCGAAGGTGGCCTGAACGCTGCTCGCACAGAATGGCTGCGCGGCCTCCGCGAGCTGACCGCTCGCCACGACATCCTGCTGATCGTCGACGATGTGCAGGCTGGTTGTGGACGCACCGGTACGTTCTTCAGCTTCGAAGAAGCCGGCATTACCCCGGATATCGTCTGCGTCTCGAAATCAATCTCAGGTTACGGCCTGCCAATGGCACTGACCCTGTTCAAGCCTGAACTAGACGTGTGGGCACCAGGTGAGCACAACGGCACCTTCCGTGGCAACAACCCTGCCTTCGTGACCGCTACTGCAGCACTGCGTCGCTACTGGGCCGATGACTCCTTCCAGAAGGGTCACCTCACCCAGGTCATCGATACGATCCAGGATGCGCTGACCAAGATCGCCATCGAGGTCGAAGGCACCACCGTCAAAGGTCGCGGACTGCTGACCGGCCTGTCCTTCCAAGATTCGGACGTGGCCAGTAAAGTTGCTGGCAAAGGATTCGAAAAAGGTCTGCTGATGGAAACTTCCGGACCAAAAGACGAAGTTCTGAAGCTAATGCCCGCTATGACCATCGAACTCGATGTTCTGGAGCGTGGGCTGCGCATCCTTGCCGATGTAGTCAGCGACGTCACCGGACAAGAGATCACGTTGGTACTGGGCGAAACCGCAAACGTCTAAGACTTCGCGGATCCACGACCCCAAACTTTTTCGAGAGGAATACTTTTCTATGATCGTCTCCCAGCTGGAAGACCTAAACGGCACAGAGCGCGACGTCACGTCAGAAACCTGGCGCTCACGCCGCATCGTGTTGGCCCGGGAAGGCGTTGGCTTTTCGATGCACGACACCGTCATTTACGCCGGTACGACTTCGACGTTCCACTACGAAAACCACATCGAAGCCGTCTACTGTGTGCAGGGCGAAGGTACACTCACCAACGAAGAAACCGGTGAAGTACACGACCTGCGCGACGGCACGCTGTACCTGCTGGATGGCCACGAGAAGCATACCGTGCGTGCCACCACTGAACTCCGCATGGCCTGCGTGTTCAACCCACCGGTGACCGGCCGTGAAACGCACGACGAGTCCGGGGTCTACCCGCTCGTGACCGAAGAGGGCGCTGACCGTAAGGTGCCAACTGAGGCTCGCGTTGGTGAAGAGACAAAGATCGCCAGCCAGGCTGAACCTTCCGTGACTTCCTAGTCACCACGAAGTTTAAAACGACGGCGGGTGTCGCACCATACAAGGTGCGGCACCCGCCGTCGTTTTGCTGACTGACCTGGGAAGCCGGTCTAGACTTGATAGCTGTTGCCACGAAAACTACAGAAGAAGGAAGAGTACAACAGCTATGTCACGATCCATCAGAACCGGAGTTGCCGCGGCCGCGATTGTCTCATTGGCGCTAACAGGATGCGGTGCCAGCGCTTCCGATGTCCCAGCGTTTGAAGACATCGAGGGGGACATGTGGGAATCGATGGCAGCTTCTGAAGCCGTGGCAATGACGGCTGTGCTTCCTGAAGCAATGTCCAGTGATGCCGCGATCATCGAAGAGATGCTCGGCGGGAATCTTTCTGATCTGCAGATCTATGGTTCGTTAGATGAATCTGCCACGGCCATTCGCCTCGGTGAGGATCAAGAACCGATCATGTCTTTCTTTGGTGACGAAGTGTACGTCTCCATGGACATGATCCAGCAGACCATGAACTCGTCAATGGCAGAAGAAGCTGAGCTCGAGGGCAAATACCTTGATATCAGTGACGACTATGATGCCGCATCCGGCACAGTCGATGTAGCAGATCTGCTAGAAGACATGCGCTCGACAGCCGAATCAGGTGGTGCTGATGAGGTGACCGGTTTTGACTTCGGTCAGTTGCAGTCAGAAGGCAGCTACATGCAGCTCGACATGGAAAGCGACGATACCGGCTGGTTCTACTCCATTGACGGTGAAGATGAGAACGCCATCATGAACGGTGAAGCCGAACAATTTATCGGGCTGGCCTCGGACCATGAATCACCGCGGTTGTTGGAAATTCGTGATGGAGACACCGCCATGGAATTTAGCTGGGATGACGAAGTCGAAATTCCGCAGCGTCCAAGCGAGGATCAATTGGTCACGGAAGAGGATGTCATGGGAATGGCCTTAGGACAGTAAGCCCGATCAGTGTTTCATGCCGTGCTGCCCCGAATAGGCAGCACGAGCAGGCTGGCTCCAACCCTCTAACAGGCGGTCATCGAGGGAAAACACTTCAACACCCAGTGGACGACACACGCTGAGGGCATCCCCGGCATCGGGACCGAACATCGGCACCGACAGATCCCCGCCAGGACAGGTCGACAACGCGACGAGCAGATCAAACTCGGCGAAGAACTCAAAGTAGTCTCCGCGTTGTGCCGGGGAGGTCTTCATAAAATACTCATCGTTGGCATTCAGGCCAGTGCACTGGAAAACATTCAACACATCGTGCACGTCGAATTCCGTGAGATGGAACGGCGCTATGGCCCGTGTCAGGTTCGAATGGCAATGGTAATCAAAGTCTTCGCTCTCCAGCATGCGACTCACATACGGGTCGCAGCGGGTGCCCAGCAGATCGTGCACTCTGCCGCCCTCGGTGTCCTGACCGTAGTCGCGCAGTGAGTCACCGATGATGGTCACCATCGGCCGCAGAAACGGCAGAGTTGACCAGAGACGGTCGAATTCTGTCACGTGAGCAGCCTGCAGCTGCCGGGTCCTGGCAGCCCACATTCGTTCTCGCGGGTCGGCCAGACTCCAGAAATTCATATCGGCCACCTGCGCACCCTCGATGGTGGTGACGCGGCAGACGTGGCCGGCCGGCACCACCCAGGCACGGCCGGAACGGATGGGAACGGTCAGTTCCTCAACTAGACGCTGCTGTTCACCGGTGCGGTCCCGAATGGCCGCGTAGAACGTTTTGTCGACGTCCAGCGGGCCACCCGGCACAGACTGGTATGCGGCTTCGGTTAGATCCATAATTCCTCCGCATCCACTTAGGCGTTGGCTAGAATATCCTCCACCGGAGTGAAGTCCTGTGCCTCGTCCAAGGAGAGTTGGTCAGACATCGCATCGAAGACACCTCGGTGAGCCAGCTGACCGTTATGCGCGTTGAGACCAGCGGCCAAGCCAGCATCATGAGACAGTGCCCCGGCCCAACCCTGGGAAGCAACACGTTGGATGTAGGGCAGCGTGGCATTAGTCAACGCCGCAGTGGAAGTCTGCGGGACACCACCAGGCATATTGGAAACACAATAGTAAATCTTGTCGCCCACCAAATAGGTGGGATCTTGGTGCGTGGTTGGACGCGAATTTTCAAAACAACCGCCCTGGTCAATAGCAATATCAACCAATACAGAACCAGGCCGCATGGTTTCTACCATTTCGGCGGTCACAAGTTTTGGCGCCGCAGCACCCGGGATAAGCACCGAACCGATCACCAGGTCTGCATCTGCCACGGCTTCGGCGATGTTCATGGCGTTGGAAGCCAAGGTATCAAGGCGGCCTTGGTGCGTCTTGTCGAGTTCAGCCAGACGTTCCAAGTTCAGATCAATGACCTTCACATTGGCACCCATACCGGCGGCAATAACGCCGGCTGCTTCACCAGCCACACCACCACCAATCACCACAACGTTGGCACGACGGGTTCCGGGAACACCACCCATCAGCACACCGGAGCCACCCTGCGACTGGGTGAGGTGGTATGCACCGGCAACCGGGGCAAGCCTGCCGGCTACCTGACTCATCGGTGCCAGCAGAGGCAGTGCACGACCACGGGTCACGGTTTCGTATGCGAGTGCGGTGACCTTGGAATCCAAGATGGCCTGGGTGCATTCAGCAGAGGCCGCCAAGTGCAGGTAGGCGAACAGAATTTGGCCTTCGCGCATCTGCGTGAGTTCCTCACCCACCGGTTCTTTGACCTTCAGGATCATCTCTGCGCGTTCCCAAACTTGGGCTGCGTCCTCGACGAGTTCTGCACCGACGCTGCGATAATCCTCATCCGTGATGCCTGAGCCAATTCCAGCTCCGGTCTGCACCAATAGGGTGTGGCCGGCTTTGACCAGCTCGTGCACACCACCCTTGGTGAGGGCAACGCGGTTTTCGTTATTCATAATTTCTGTGGGTACACCAATCAACATGATCTAAAGAATACTCCTTTTCTCAGCGCCGGGGTGAGATACGCAGCACAATGGCCCGCAGCATTGCGGCAAAGGTGATGATCCAGGCCGTCACAGCCACCCACATCCACGCGGTACCTACGGCTTCGACGATTGGTAACTGGTTGACACGGCCCAGGTAGATGCCGGCCACCGAGTACATGCCCAGCGGGAAAACGATGCTCCACAAGCCGGGTTCATAGACCAGTGGTACTTTGGCAATCATATGGCGCCAGATGCCGATGCCAAACAGTGCCGGGATCATCCAGGTCGCAAAGCACCAGAACAGCACGGCCATGCCGGCTACCAGCCCGCGGGTGGCATCCACCATGGGCGACGGCGCCATTTCGGCGATGCGGGCTGCGGCCACCACGGTGATGGCAAGGGCTCCCATAGACACCCAGTAGGGTGGGTTGAATTCGCGCGGATCTAGTGGATAGCTCATCATGCGAAGGGCCACGAATACCGCGACGGCAACATAGAGCACCAAGCCAATCGACCACGCGAAGACTGCCGTGATCGCGAGGATGTCACGGCTGCCGGCCAGCACCGGTTCCAGGGTGGCAGCCAGTACGGCCACTGATTGCGCGCCCACGACCCAGACAAACCAGGAACCGTTGGCGCCTTTGATGATTGGACGTTCAGCTTTGCCCAGTACTGCGAAGACCGGGACCAGGTACCCCAGTGCAAGCCAGGAGATGGCGGCGATGACCAGCAGGGCGACGGCGGTGGTCCACCAACCGGACAGTGCGAGCCGGGAGCCGAGCACACCGGTGCCGGCCACGAATGTGAAGAACCCGAAGGACTGGCGGATGTCGTAGAAATCTTCGGCCATGGCTGACCGGTGTCCGATAAGCCGCCACAGGTTCAATACAACCAACAGCACGTAGGACACTGCGGCGATGATCAGCAGCATAATCGAAGCGATGAAGTAGCTGCGCAGGTGGAGACTGATCGAGACGATGCCTGAGCCCATGACTAGGGCAAAGTATCCGGGAGTCAGGTCCCGCGGCCTCCACCACGGCGTCGTAGGCGTACCTGCATGCTTTTGGGGCTGTTGTTGGTCCTGGATGGGTTGCACGGTGCTTCTTTCGGGTGTTGCTGATGCTCTCTCATCACCATAAACCTA
>NZ_JAKDKW010000039.1 GCF_030453185.1 Yaniella sp.
CACCGAAGAATTTTAGGCAGACGTCCGACTACTCATCGGTGGATCAAGGCTTAGCCATCGGCTCACGTCATGAGCCCAAAACCATGCAAACCTACAACGACGAGGGCATGGGCGACGCTACTGACCTGGTAGTTGGCCGACTCAAAAACAAGTCGTACTACCACCTGACCATCATGGCGCGGAACCGCACCGGCTGGCACAACCTGATCCGCATCCACAATGAGTCACAAAAGACCAAGCGTGGAAAACACCCGCTGATCGACTACGACCTGCTGAAGCAATACGGTGAAGGACTCATCGTGCTCACCGGGTGCCTGGCATCGCCTGTAGCTGGTTCTGCCGCGCAAACCGGTGTGGTGGCACAGCTGGTCGTCGATGAACTCAACCTGTTTGACACCCTGCCCCAGGACGTGTCGGAAGAAGATATTGCCGACCTTGAAGACCTGATCTTTGATGCGATTGCCTCAGCAGACACCGGTGTCGCCAAAGACCTTGTAGTCGAGCTGGAACAAGTCATCCAAGACATCGGTGCCGAGGCACTTGCAGCAGACTACACCGATGCTGCCCATCGTCTGTCCCGGTTGCGCTCCAATTTCCCACAACTCCTGGGTTATGACGCCACCGTGTCGATCCAAAACGCGGTCGAGCCGCTGACCAACAAACACGACACCATCGACGCCAAGGGCGTGCAATATGCCGGATTGACTGGCACGCACTTCACCACCGACAGCGTGGAGGCCATTATCGCCGCCTACGACGATGCCGCAGAGGTCGCTAAACAGCACAAAGTCAAAGGGCAGCGACTCACTGAGCAAAACGTCAAAGATACCTTGCGGGAAGTGCTCTTTGGGATCATTGAGCAGCACTATGTTCGCCTTTTTGATCGCGGCCTGTCGCCTGCCTTGGCAGAAAGCATCACCACCAGAGTGGAAGAGACCAGCCAGCTCCTCAACGACGCCTACAATGCCACACAACGCCTGATCGACTGTGTGGGCAAAGACCACGTGTTCGTGGAAATCATGGACCATGGGATCACCTCGGAAACCTATGCAATGGACCACCTCATACCGTTGGCTGAGCATTTTGACCTTGATCTGGTGGTCACCAACGACTCCCACTACATTCACCAAGACGATGCACAAGCTCACGATGCGTTTCTGGCAGTAGGCACCAGATCGTCGCTTGATACCCCCGGTCGATTCTCGTTCAACGGTGACAACTACCACCTGATGACCGAGGTGGAAATTCGTGCCATCCACCCTGACGATGAAGTGTGGCAACAAGCCGTCACCAACACCGGCAAAGTCGCTGAGCTGGTGGCCGAAGATACTGTGCCGAAACCAGAAACTCGGTTGCCAAAATTCGACCTCCCAGAAGACTTCGACAACGCGGATGACTACTTGCGTCACCTTGTAGAGGACCTGGCCCCAGAACGCTACGGCGATGACTGGCGCGAGGATGAAGAAGTCGTAGAACGTATGAATCACGAACTGTCGGTCATCTCCGATATGGGATTCAGCGACTACTTTTTGATCACCTGGGACATTATGGATTTCTGTGCCCGAGAAGGGATAACGACGGGTGCAGGCAGAGGGTCCGCGGCAGGATCGCTGGTGTCGTATGTCTTAGGTATTGTCCATGTGTGTCCGTTAGATAACGGTCTGTTGTTTGAGCGGTTCCTAGAACGTGGACGTGTTGGCCTGCCAGATATTGACCTCGACTTCCCCAAATTCCAGCGTTGGCGGATTCACCGGTACGTGGAAGAAAAATACGGCCACGACCATGTTGCCCAGATCGGGTCATTCCAATCTGCGAAGTCTCGTGCCGCCATCCGTGACGCCGCCCGAGTGCTCACCCCTGACAAAGACCTAGCGAAAACCCAGCAAGAGCAAGATCGCCGCCGTGAAATCTTCCGTCTGGGCGACACCTTAGCTAAGACGCTGGAAACCCAGGGTGCTGACCCGCTGTCGTTTGCTGAGTTGGATGCGTTAGATGAAAACCACTCCCAGAAGATCGAGTTCTTCAAAGCGGTCGAAGAAGCCGGTGATATTGGCCGGCAAATCGTTGAACTAGCTCGGCAAATGGAAAATATCTCAAAGGGTGTATCCATTCACCCCTGTGGGTTCGTTATCTCTACAGAACCCTTGACTGACATGGTGCCGCTACGCCCTGCCGCCAATGAGGGTGAGCCAGACGTGATCATTTGGGACGGGGACATGTGTGAGGACATGGGGCTGTTGAAAATGGACTTTTTAGCCATTCAGAACCTGGACTACATGGACCGCACGTTCGAGTACTTGGCCGAACAAGACGTTGAGATGTCCGTGTTTGACATTCCTGACCCCAACGATGATGACGAAACCGTTGATAAGACGTATGAGCTGCTGCGCGAGGGGCGCACCGCTGGTCTGTTCCAGTTGGACTCCGATGGGATGACCCGGGTGCTACGCGACGTGGCACCCAATGACCTCAATGACCTATCTGCGGTGGTCGCCCTGTACCGTCCTGGCCCCTTGTCGGCTGGGATGCCCGAGGATTATGCGGCCAAGAAGAATGGTCAGCGAGAAGAAAGTTACGACCACCTGACCAAGGATGCCACGGAAATCGAGTGGCTGGACACCGTGTTAGGTGAAACCTACCAAGCCGCGCTGTACCAGGAACAAGCGATGACCTTGGGTCGAGTGATCGCTGGTTTCGATGACAAGCAGCGTTCCACGCTACGCCGGGCAATTGGGAGGAAGAGCCGTGACTTGATGCGCGAAGCTCAGAACTGGTGGTTTGAAGGTGCTCAGCAAGAGTTCAAAGACGACCAGGGCAAGGTCTATAGCCCAGTGTTCTCAAAAGACACCGCACAGCGGGTATGGGACTTCATTGAAGGTGCAGCCGAGTATTCCTTCAACAAGTGTGTCACCGGCGATACCGTAGTCCGCACTGCCGACAGTACCGGACGCACCATTGAAGAGCTCTACCGTCGAATCCATGCAAGCGGTGCCACTGAGGACGGCCTATGCCCTGCCTGCCTGCTACGCCCCGCTCGCCCGACCTACTGCGATCAGGTGTGTAACCCATGTGCCTCATGGCGGACCAAGCTCAACGATAACCGTGGCTTCACGCTGCTGGCATTGGATGAAACCGATGGCAGGATTCGTCCTCAGCGGATGAAAACGATCCATTACAACGGTGAGCGTACCGTCTACGAGCTTACCTTCAGTGATGGCTCCACCATTCGTGCAACCGACAACCACCGATTCCGTATGGTTGACGGTTACCGCCGTGTCGATGAAATCAGTATCGGGGACACCATTATCAGCCATGCCGGTAATGATTCCTATGAAAACCAGCTCGACGCACTCCGCACGACAGCTGGCCCCCGTCGTCAGATCGTCGGAAATAAGCCATGGTTGCCTGGCGAACTCAACAGTGGCTATGTCGATGGCGGCTTCATCAAGCTCCGCGAGTGGACCGAAGCAACCTTAGAAGACGCTACTTGCGACGAATGTCGTGCGACCCGAGATGAAAAGCTACTAGAGCGCGCCCACCTTGACGGTGATCGTCGAAACAATGAGCCTGAAAACCTGGCGTGGAAGTGTGCCAGTCACCATAAGATGTGGGACTACCGACACAACGGTCGCATAAAGCGCTGGGGCAAGGGCCACCTTGCTGGCACATTAGAAGTCGTTGGCATCCGCGAGGCTGGCATTGAGCCGGTCTACGATGTGGAAATGGCTGAAGGCACCGACCATAACTTTGTGGCCAATGGCGTCATCAGTCACAACTCGCACTCCGCGGCCTATGGTCAGGTAGCGTTTTGGACGGCATGGTTGAAGGCGAATCATCCGGTGGAATACTCCGCTGCAATGCTGGCGGTATCGGATAACGAAGCCAAGCGCCTGCTGGTCATCAAAGACCTTATCTCCGAAGGTATCCCAATTCAGGCTCCATCAGTGAATACCTCCCAGACCGGCTCAGCCCCGGTTGGTGGTGAAGTCCACTTAGGGTTGGCCGAGATTCGCAACGTGGGCAAAGCGGCCAACGCTATCGTGGAAGAGCGCGAAAAGAATGGCCCCTTTACCAGTTTGCACGACCTTGCCAGTCGGGCGAAGGGGCTGAACACTTTGGCGCTTCGAGCACTGATCGAATCTGGTGCCTGCGATGAGTTTGGCACCCGTCGTGGTTTGTTGAAGAACCTGGTGACCGCAAAGGTGTTGGACCTACCGGTGGATGGCACCGAATTTGGTGTCGTGGAGCGGGATGCCCGTCAACGTGCCGCAATCGGTACGGTGGTTGGCTCCAACACCCTTGACAGTATTGATCTTGACGACCTAGCTGACCGCTTAGACGAACGAGACGGCGATTTCACCTTAGACATCGACCGTCTTGACGACCTGTTGGATACCGATCACTCCGTGTGTCACCTCGGGGTGGTTTCCGGTTACGATCCCTTTGTCTCACGATCAGGTCTCATGGCAAAAGCCGAGCTGTCTGATGGTGAGTCATTGCCAGTGGTTATTTTCAATAATGCTCACCGAGATATGGTCAAACGCTATGGTGAACCAGCCATTGGGTCGCTGATGGTGGTCTCCGGCCAGGTCAAAGCCAACACGTGGACTGATGATGAGGGTGATGAGCATTCTGTGCTAGAAATCCTCGCCTCTCGCGTGTGGCTTCCAGAAGACCCCACCAAGGTTGTAGAGCAGCCTCTGGCAACCTCGATGTTGCATGATGCGCTCGATGGGACGGAGACACCAGCTGACGACGATGAGTCTGAACCTGACTCTGAACCTGTGGTTGAGCACACCGACGGTCATGATAAGAGCGATTCATCAACAGACTATGACGAAGAAGGCGACGGCGATGCCCGAGATAACTACCAGGACCCTGAGCCGGACCCTCAGCGCCGTCGTGTCACGCCGGTGCCTGTGGACCATGACGGCACGGAGGATAATCCTGATCGTTGGGCTGGATATGTCGTAGTCCATATGCAGCGAGGACGTATTGATCGCACCACCGGACGTGTCAAAGGGCATCTGGGAAGCCCACGGTCAGTGTTGCTGATGGAAGAGCACAGTGAAGAATTAGTCGTGTTGCCGGACTACAAAGCAGTGTTGGTGAAATACTCCGGAGACTTGGAATATGACATGTTGCTGCTTGAAGAGAAAACACCCTTGTAACCTGCCAACCCGCCGGCGTGTCGGGACTTGGTGACCCAAACTGTAATGTGTGACTCGCAATTTCGTTTGGCGGTTTTTCGCAGGTTCATATGGCAGTCTGCCTGACCGAAGCGCATGGGAACAATATTGAATCGCATCCTAGCTGCCTCTGGTGTTGGTATCCAAATGCACCGGCCTGATTATCTGAGCGTCTAGCACTGAATAGGCATGACATGCAAAACCGGGTATGGGAACCTGGGCGGAGTGCAGTGCGTCATACAGTGAGGGGTCTCGAGTAGGCGACGAGCTGTTTGGCTTCTGTCGTGATGCCCTCAATATTGGGTACGCTCAAACAGGTGGCATTACATATCCTGGTGTCGTTTGAACTCGAAGCTTATGCAGCAGTCGAAATCGGCAGAATGTATAGCACACCAGGGTCCTACGTTGCGTAGTCAATATCCCGGGTTTCAGTCTGGGTGAGGACAAGGACCTCTAGTAATGGGTCTTTCTTCGCACCGGCGGCATCTCGAGCATATAAATGAGGATGTCTGTTTCGTGGCGTTCTGTTGCACCCTGCTTAAATCTTTCGTAGGCTTTTTTCTTTGTTTACGGTCGCCGGGACAAGGCGTTCCGACGGAGAATCATCGGACCGCTCAACAATGTAAACGTCAGCTTCAGAAGTCAGGTCGGCAGACATCTCGTCCCGTCGAGTCCCCATTCTTTCAGACTTCATTACCTCTATTGGTGCCTGGACAGTACCGTGTCACTTCTCGCCACGGTGCATGAAATACCCCGTGTTGAGCATCCCTAATCGTCATCGGTGCTGATGAGGCCTCCGGGTTGGTGCTGGTTTCCACACCATCTCGGTACCATCGTCTTTAAGTGCCCAGCAGATGCCCTCGTTTCCGTAGGTGATGTTCGAGGAGAACCAGTAGGTCTCGTCGGGGTTCCAGCCGGCGATGACACTAGCAGAACCCGTGCGGTGGTTGACGGGAATTGCCACACCGGCTACGGCCAGATATGCGCCGACCTGGAGATGTACGGCATCATAGTGATCTGCTACCTGCACCCAATCGGGGAGCACCCAACGGCCTGTACGACCGGTCGTACGATACCAATCGTGGCGTTTCTGCGCGGTGACCTCCAGCGGAAATCGGGCGCACAGTTCTGCCCAGTCATCGGCACCGTGGATTTCGAACACCGACGCGTCCTTCGGAGCGATCAGCTCCACGCTGTCTGCACCCTCCCATCCGAGGTGATCCTCGACGAACCACAGTCCAGCTGGGCTGCCGTCACACAGTAAACGAGTCGAGGAGGGCATGGTCTTGGGCGGGTGCGACCACCATTCCCCAGTCCAGTTCGCAGTGGGGTCTGCGTCGCGTTCCGTACGAGCAGTATGCTCTTCGGTCCGTTCACGGTGTCGGGCCGCCAACAGGGCGGCCTGAATATCATCAGGGATAGCTGGTAGCCTGGCGTCTTCCCATTGCACTGCATATTGAGCCGGGATATAGGCTGGCGTGCACCACCATGCTGTCAGTTGGGAAGTCGCGATATGCTGGGCTACGCGTTGGAGGCCAAGATACATATCGGGAGCTGCCGCCAGGAGGTCCTCGCCGTCGGGTTCCTGCCAGTACCGGGCGTTGCCCACAGCCGCTACCAAGGCTTGCCGAAGCAATTGCGGCGTCGGCTCGAACAGTTCTAACGTATTAAGGCGCTCCGCGACCTGGGCAGGTTTAACCTCCAACGGTGGTATATCCGAATTATGCCAACCGAATACCGCAGTCGTGTTGTTGCCAGGCTCCAGGTGGCGCGATGCGACGACAACTGCATGACCGAACGTGTCTTCGGTACGAACCGGGTTATTGGCGAGTTCGGAAGCCAGGGCATACTCTAACAAGAGACGTCGGCCTCGGGGGCCGGAAAGTAGGATCTGCTCAATGCTTGATGTCGGAGATCTGCTATTCATGTACTTAGCCCTCCCACTTCTCGAGTTCAGCATCTCCGCTTTGCTTCCTCAGCAAAGCCATGAAACTGTCAGGATGGGAGTCGCCGTTTGGCAGCAGGATGCCACCGATCGCGTAATACTCAGTATCCGCGATGGCCTCTTCAACAATGCCCAAGGAGATCTCTACGCCGTTGGTGCCCCAGGCAGCATCCTCACAGCTAACCTCGGCATGAGGCCCACAGAGAGGATAGGTTACAACACTAACCGGAATGCCTTCATCATCGAGTCCGTCTGGGTAGGCAAGAATTTCAAGGAGGTCGAAGGAAGTTTGGCCTCTTGCCTCGAATATCACTGAGGTGTCACCAGAAGGCATCCTGTATGGCTGCCATGCATCATCCTCCGGTGTTGGCGGCAAATCATCGTCTGATTCAGCGATGGTATTGAGCCACGCTGTGATCTCATCATCGACCATCAGGTCGACAAGTCTTCCCTTGGAGCCGACGCTGATCGTAGGGAAATGATCCGTGCCAGCCCTATGATTGGTAGTCTCAGACGAGAAGGATTCCGATGTTGGCGCTGAGGTGCACGCTGAAAGAACATAAAGGGAAAATACCAGGGTCAGGAGAGCCGAGATCTTGCTTAAAGGACTGCGATGCGACATGAATTTCCTTGGTGCTGGGGATGGCTGCCATACTGATCGGCAACATGACCAAAGTCTATGTTCTGCCCACGTTACCGATCAGCTGTTGGTTCCCTACTGCAGGCCCCCATCGCACGCAACCGACTTTACAGCGCTCGAATGACTGCCGAAAGGCTTAGACGTGCCGGGGGCGTAGGCTGCACCGTAGGTGTACCAGTCTCTTTTTTTACTATTTTTGCACGTGTACCGTGCAACAGCGTCTTTGCCTCCCCCTCCGCCTGCGTAAACGCTCTTTGCGGTTGTGGGGTTCCCCGCAAGTAGTGGACATGTGATTTGCATCACGCGGCGTGCGTGAGTGTTGTTTTATCGTTGATCGCTTGATGGGCCATCGTGGTCTCAAATTCGACGGGAGGAACCATTCCCAGGCTGGAGTGTAGCCGTTGCCGGTTATAGATGACCTCGATCCACCGGGCAACGGCTTGCCTTGCTTCGGCTCGTGTTGGCCAGGTTCGTCGGTCATAAAACTCGGTTTTCAACGTCGACCAAAATGACTCTGACATGGCGTTATCCCAACACACCCCGGTGCGGCCCATCGATTGTTGAAGATGTAATTCTACGGCAACTTCGTGCATCTGGGAGGAAGTGAACTGACTGCCGCGATCCGCATGCAGGACCACGTTGTCGGGTAAGTGCTCACGTAATGTGTGCGCCATCCGCACCGCCCGTTCGACCAGATCGGTGGTCTGACGATCCTCCATAGCCCAACCCAACACACGACGCGAACAGCCATCACGAATCGCACATAAATACACAAAGCCCTCCCACGTGGGCAAATAGGTAATATCGGTGATCCACACGGCATTGAGCTGCCCGGTATCCCACTGGCGTTCCACCAAATCCGGGATATGGTAGCTTTCCACGCCGGGCAGTGTCGTCACCGGCGTGAAACGCCGCGGGCTAATGCCTTCCAAGCCTTGACGACGCATCGATTTAGCAACGGTTTTCTCATTGACCACCACGCCTTGACGAGCCAATTCGGCGGTGACCCTCGGGGCGCCATACACCCAGTCTGATCCCTCATGCACCTGATGCACTGCTTGATCCAGGTCTCGGCGGACAACAGCCTGATCACTGGGCCCGTGGGTCTGGCGTTGGCACCAAGCATAAAACCCGGATCGAGAGACCGCTAATAACCGTGCCATGCGAGCAACTGAATACTCTGTCTTCATCGCAAACATCAGTTCGAATCGTTCCGATGTTGTTGCTTCGACGCGAAGAAGACAGCCGCTTTTCCCAAAAACTCGTTATCTTTTTTCAGCTCGAAATTCTCTTGACGCAACCGCTTGAGCTCCGCGTGTTCCTCCTCAGACAACGACCCACTCGATGCAGACGAACCACGTCGGGCTTTCTCCAGCTTCACCCACTTGCCTAACGTCTGCTCTCCGACCTTAATCTCCCGAGCCACGGCAGCAATCGATCGGCCGGTATCAATCACCAGCCCTGCCGCCTCACGCTTATACTCCTCGGTAAAAGACCGACGCTGTTTCTTCTGTTCGTTCATATCTGAACATCCTTCCAGCAAGACCGAAATCCCGCTACTCAAGATGTCCACTTTTCAAGGCTAACCCCAGTTGGGCCAGCTTTGGTCTTGAACGTGACCCAGCTGGTGCGAGCCTTCAACGTGGATGTCACCTTGACCTTCCGATTGGTACCCGATGTGATGTACCACGAGACATGGCCAGAAGTTTGACCGTGCGACTTATGCGGATTGTGTGCTTGGACGCGACCTGTGAATCGAGTGCTCTGCAGCTGAAGTGATGAGGGATCATTTGAGCTGTCAACTGTGTTACCAAACAGACCATCGGACTCGGACGTGTCGATGTACTCCTCACCGACTTCTTGGGATGGAGAGGACTCGTTAGGTATATCCGCGTCGTCTAGTGCGGTCGAACCACCGGTGGGGGTTACTGTTGGGGCTACTTCCTGAGCATATGCTGCAGATGGTGCTAAAAAGCTCAGCGCGATTGCTACTGCACCCGCCAACCCAAGTACTTTCTTGGAACGTTTCATGATGCTTCTCTCCTAAACATAATCTGATTGTGAATGAGGATCGATAGTGGTGGATTTAGCATATAGGGCTACGCGGAAAAGAACAGACTTGTTTTGTTTCGTGTTATCTGATAGTGCCCAATTGTTTTTGGTAAGTAGAGTCGTATTGCCGAACTTTATGCTTTGGTTTGGTGTTAGCAATATGGATTATGAAGCCGCAGATATTCAGCCCACCCACGCGCGAGAATCAGCTCTTAGACTCGTGGTGCATGGCGGCCATTCCAATACGACAGGACTAGTGAGCAGGGAATTTAGAGACGCTGAAGCGATTTTGCAGATGACTTGTGAAAGTGACCCACAGGGTTATTACTGCTAAGAAGTACGATGCGCCTAATCGAGTTTGCCCCACAAAACGTCGCACCGGATACTAACTGTACGTGTTGATGATGGTCTTCGCCTCCCGGTGTCGAGGCTAACCTCCAAAAATCAATCGTCACTACACCCACGTCCCTAGAAAGGTCTTAGATTCACTTTTGCCGTAGACATTGTCCAGAACTTTATGATCGGATTTTCCGAAGGTTCAAAAACGTTCGTTTTTGCTACAACGTTTTTCGCCGTCCAGGTTTTATGCCAGTCATCAATGAATATCACGGGGCCAGCTCGAAGCAATTGTTGCAGAGTCAGTGCCAGTTTCTATGTTGCGGATCTTCCGCGCTGGGACGGGTACTGCTACATTGGAGCTATGGCACATGCTCTGGGGTACGCCCGGGTCTCGACGTCAGACCAAGATGCACGCTTACAACACGACGCGTTGCAGGCAGCCGGGTGCTATGGATTTTTACCGATACCGCTTCTGGCTCCCTCCAGTCGCGTCCGGAATTGGACAAGCTGATGGATCAGTTGCGTCCCGGCGACACCTTGGTGGTGTGGCGCTTGGATCGGCTGGGTCGTTCGATTCGGCACCTTATTGATCAGCTGTCCGATCTGCAGGCTCGTGGTATCGAGTTCCGATCGCTGCAAGAAAATATCGATACGTCTTCTCCTGGTGGTCGATTGGTGTTCCATATTTTCGCCTCCCTGGCGGAGTTTGAAAGCGACCTGATCCGGGAACGTACCCATGCTGGGCTGGCGGCGGCTCGCGCACGTGGCCGCACAGGGGGCCGCCCTCCATTGCTGACCGATGATCAATTATCGACTGCCCGGAAGTTGTATGCCCAACAAGACATGACGGTCGCCCAGATTGGTGAGGTCTTAGGCGTCAGCCGGACGACGATCTATCGGGCGTTACGTCGTGACTCGGACGGTGGGCTACCGGCACGTCGTGGATCAACGAAGACGGTGTAGTCATGGCCTGGGGCACATATCCACTGGACTCGGATGGTGCCGCTGCGCATGAGCATTGCTGCGACACGGTGGCAGGTGGTCCGTCGCCACGCCGAGGATGGGGAGTCGTTAACCCAGATCGCCCAAGACGCGGGACTCGCTTTGCGCACCGTCCAACGGTGGAATGCAGCCTATCGACGTGACGGAATAGCCGGGTTGACACCAGTAGAGCCATTGAAGCGGGGTCGCCGAACCCATCCTGACCTCCAGGCCTTCATCGAAGGCCTGGCCTTGAGCAAGCCGCGACGATCCATCGCCGCTATTGCTCGCAAAGCCCAGACGAAGGCAACCCAGCAGGGCTGGCCGATGGTTTCGTATACTACAGTTCGGTCCATTGTTGGCTCGTTAGATCCAGGAATGGTCATGCTCGCCCACCACGGGCCGGTGGCCTATCGGGATCATTTCGAACTGGTGTGGCGGCACCGGGCAGAACGGGCCAACGAGACGTGGCAGGCCGATCACACCCAGCTCGATATCCTCATTGTGGATGCGAATCATCAACCCGTCCGCCCATGGTTGACCGTGATCTTGGATGACTATTCTCGGGCCGTCTGCGGTTATATGGTCTTTGTTGGTGCGCCGTCAGCGCTGAACACGGCGTTAGCACTGCGTCAGGGAATCTGGCCAAAAAACCATCCGAACTGGCCCATGTGTGGCATCCCCGATGTGCTCTATGTGGATCACGGACCCGATTTCACCAGTGGCCATCTGGCCCAAACCGCACGGGATCTGCATTTTGAAATCATCTACTCGACTGTTGCCCGGCCACAAGGCCGAGGTAAAATCGAGCGAATATTCGGCACACTCAACACCGAACTACTGGCGGAGCTGCCGGGGTATATCACCGACGGGCACCGCCATCCAACACCGGTCCTGACGTTAGCTGAACTGGATGCCGCCATCGGGGCATTTATTGCTGAAAACTACCATCAACGCGACCATCCAGAGCTTGACCAAACTCCGCAGCAGGTGTGGCTCGGGGACGGATGGCTTCCCCGTCTGCCCGAATCGATTGACGAGCTGAACTTGTTATTGCTCAGCGTGGCCAAACACCGCATTGTGCGTCGCGATGGGGTGCACTTCCAAGGGCTGCGGTATGTCTCTCCGCTATTGGCTGCTTATGTGAAAGAACCAGTCGTGATCCGCTACGACCCGCGCGATATTTCTGAGATACGTGTCTTTCACAAAGACCAGTACCTTTGTAAAGCAGTCGATCCTGACCATGCGAACGCCACGGTGAGCCTCAAAGACGTCCAGACGGCACGCGCGGCACGCCGCCACGAACTGCGCGGTCAAATCAACCAACGCATCGCAGTCGTCGCCGAACCTCAACATACCTCAGCCCCGAACCAAACAACCCCTGTTGCATCACGACCTAAGAAACCGAAACTGCGTACCTACTTTGAGGATGACTGATGGCCCAGCAGCGATTTGTAGCCACCAAAGAACACCGTCGATTCATCGAGTTCGCCGATGCCGTCCGAAGACAACACACCATCGGTATCTGCTACGGCCAAGCCGGCATTGGCAAAACACTGTCTGCCACGCGCTACGCCAACTGGCACAAAGCCCAAACCCTGCTGGAAGAATGGGGACCGCGCGAGGACTCAGACTTCCAGATCTATGCCGCCCTGGCTAGAAAACGCACCGTCTTTTTCACGCCCGGAGTACTCACCACTCCGAGACAAGTCCAACAAGATCTCGCAGACCTCGCCGCCCGGGTCTCCATCTGCATTGACCAGCATCTCGAGACCCTCGGCAAACTCACCGGTCCACCGAGAATGCGACTCAAAAACATTGACCTGCTCATCGTCGACGAATCCGAACGCCTCGGTCCCTCAGCGCTGGAATACCTTCGCGACCAACACGACCGCACAAACATGGGGCTGGTCCTGATCGGCATGCCCGGGATCGAAAAACAATTTAGTCGCTACCCCCAGCTTTACAGCAGAGTCGGCTTCGCCCACGAATACCGACCCCTGGCCGAAGTGGAACGCCGCTTCGGCCTCGAACGCCGGTGGCACAAACTCGGACACACCCTCGACCCCGACGACTTCACCGATGCCCAAGCACTAGCCGCAATCGCCCGCGTCACCCATGGCAACTTTCGACTCGTCGACCGACTGTTCACCCAAATGGAACGCATCATGAAAATCAACGAACTACACACCATCACCGACGACGTTGTCGAAGCAGCACGCTCAACCCTGGTCATCGGCATCTGAAACCGCCATCCGGAGCTGCGAAAAGCCGCCAAATGAAGTTGAGAGTCACATGTAATGCATTACAGTTTGGGGTAGAACAACAGAAGATTGAAGGCGCACGACGGGCCGAAAGACAGATCGGTTATCGCTATTTGGGAAGCCGTGGTGCGGGTTCAAATCCCGCCATCTGATGAAGATCAGGTGTAGCTTAATCTGGCAGAGCACGTATTATCCCGGTCGTCTACTACATGACCGTCGTGCCCTTCTTTGACTTACACCTTGGGTGGGGCGAGTCGAAGCGCATCGGTTATCTCTTTGACTACGGAAAACACCGGTTCGTACCCCATATTCGCTACACCCATTGGGGGATGCGGACTGTTTTTAGGACAGTTTGGGTTCCAGTTGGTTCAGGGCACGGTATTGGTTGATGCTGTAGCCGCCGAGAGACACTTTGATTCTGGTGGTGTTGTAAAACTTGATGTAGGCATTGATGGTGGTTTCCAGTTCGTCAGCTGATGTCCAGCGGCGGCCGTAGTACATTTCGTTTTTCAACCGGCCGAAGCAGCCTTCACAGGCGGCGTTGTCTGGGCTGTAGCCCTTTTTCGACATCGACCGGATAATGTTGGCCGCTTCGGTGCGGCGGATCCAGCTCCTGGAGCGATAGTGGGCTCCGCGATCGGAATTAACCCGAATTCGGGTTAATTCCGACAGTGGAATACAATATCGCGCGTTGGGCTACTTCACACACTGGAGAAAGCCCAAGCGGTGGCCTCGGTGGGCTCCAAGGAGATTCCTACGATAATGCCATGGCCGAAGCGTTCAACTCACTCTATAAGGCCGAGCTGAGCTTTCTCGAAGGACTCTGGCGGGATCGTGCACAGCTCGAAGCGGCCACCGCGGACTGGGTTCACTGGTTCAATATTGAGCGCCTGCACTCCATGCTCGTCTACCAGACCCCCGCCGAAGTCGAATCTAATCACTACTCGACCGACGCCCAAACGCCAGTGGCAGCCTAAAAATTAAAATAATCATAGCCTCCACAAGACCTGGGACTTGAAAGTGTGTTTATTCACCCGCTCCTGTGTGTCTAAAACACTCTGATCTCCGCTATTAACGACAGCCATTGGCTCCCAGTGGTCGAGATTGGACCCATGCTGTTGGATATCAGCCGGGGATTGAAATGGCTGAAGAATCAAATCATGCGTTGCACAAATGCTCCCTAACAGTCAACACTCTAGAAATAGAAGCACTGATTCCATGGCAAATAATCATATTCTGAATTGCTTAGGATATTAGGCAACGAAACCTTCTTGTAGGTTTGTTTTTATCCTATAATCGAACCAGGCCGAACACGCCGCCTGCTCCGCAAACGACATAGTCGCTCATGCATCGAACAGGAACTCTAATTTATTGATTTCAGGAGTATAAAATGAAAAGCAAGCTACACAATATCCTCGCCGTGGCTGCAGCTACGGCGACTCTCGTAATTGGTGGAATAACCGCAGCACACGCTTCAGAATCCGCGAATTTGATAACCATAGATTCAGGGCAAGCAATCGCACCTGATAATAGCAATATAACCGTTGGGGAAGAAGCAAATACGGGTGCTGACATCACCCCGCTCGCAGTGAAGAGTGTCGGTGGAGGTACTTGGAACTACGGATCACGTCTGGGTCTTGTACCTCCGAAGACATGCTGGTCAAACTATAAGCATAACACAAAGTATCACAGCTCAACTGCGATTCTAGCGAGCAGCAATGTCACTGGTTATGCAAACGCTCGATCATGGTCATACGCGAAAACTGGTGCAGGAGCAGCATATACATGCTATACATATTGGAATACCTACTAACTGACCCTTTGAATACAGATATCAACCATATGGAGTGAGCTGCGTGACAAGCCTTGTATAAACACAGTTGTCACGCAGCATCATCCATCCTTGGCTTAACTTTCATGGGGTGACATGAGAGCACTTCTATCTCTGCTTCTGCTTGCTATTATGAGCTCCCTACCTTTAGCGGTGCTGGTTCAGAATGCCATTCAGAGTGAGGTCCATGCACTAACCGCAGCCAGCAGGAGTGGGCCAGCACTAATCTGGCCTGACGACCTTCGAGTCGCGGTACCTGAGGAAACGTTAGCTGTACTTACGAATCTTTCGGAAGACAGTGGCGTTAATATCACTCGAATGTCTGTGTCAGATCAACCTGGGGGAAGAACTCAGATCACGGAGTATGTTCTCAATAATAGGGATGATTCAACGCTGCTCACAGATTTATCCGGGGCAAAAGACGGGATAAAACAGTCTTGGATACTCAGTGCTGAAGACCTCAAGACTCTTTCCCAACCATTTGCTAACGATGACGTTGAAAAAGTTGTACCTTTTGGTAACGGCTTTGACCTTGAGTTTCGTTCATTAAAACAAGCTTTCGATCATTTACCTGCGTCAGGAATTTATTACATTGATGCGCTTGACCCAGAGGCCGCAGCCGAGTTTTTTTCAAGCGTAGAGACAGAGCTCGAAGCTGCCGGTCTTGTTGACCTTAGTTTACAGTCTCATACACCTACAACCGGTGAACAGTCACTTACGGTACCAATTGCCCTTAAGTTACTTCCATACATGCTCTCAGGCTTTGCACTGATCATTGTCGTTTCATTGATCTTTCGCGATGGAACGCGAATTGGTATATTGCGTCTGTTTGGATTTTCTACTGTAAGAATTTGGTTCATTTCAACTGGCCGAATACAAGTAATTGCATCTTGTGTTGCTCTCGGAGTTGTCCTATTGATAGGCATCCTGATACCTGGTGCACGCCCGATGGCACTTTTGTCCATTTGTGTTCCGGTGATAATTGCATGCAGCTCTTTGCTGGCTATATCAGCAATTACATCTACTGCAATAATCAAATGGACGTCTTCCACCAGCTTATTGAAAGGATTTATGAGATGAGGCAACACCCCAAAAACAGCTTAAAAGATAAGCCGAAAACGCGGATATCTTCGAGCACAGCCACATTGACTTTTGCCGCGATTGCCAAGGTAGTCGGGGTTGTGGTTCTGGTGTTTGCAATGTTGATGACATGGGTGACCTTAAAGGAATCTAATGCTCGGGAAGTGATCATTCATGATTGGAGCCACACAAACAATTATGCGGTGTTTTACCCTCGACTCAACGGCGATGATTTAGCAGAGCTCCAGGCTGGAGGGCATGAATCAAAGATTGTAGAAGCCCGAGATCTCTACCCTCTACTTGACCAACAGGGTGCTATATATGTTGATGCATCTGATTATGCGCCTGGCATTCCTCCCCACCCCTGGTTACCTGTGGCTCCTGTTAGAGTGAATCTGAATTACTTGGAACAATATCCGCTCAAAGACCAAAACGGAGAAGAAGTCCAAATAAGCCCGGATGAACACGACTGGGTAGTAGCCATCCCAGCTCAGTATATGGACCGAGAGCTTGAGATTAAAAAACAAATTCAATTATCACGTACTGGTGGACCTAACTTCGAGGGGGCCGTTCAGGGACAAGAGAACATGCTCCGAGAACCAGTTCCGTCAAGTCTTAAGCAGCAACGGGTCCGCATCATCTGGACGAAACCTTCACAAGAATTCTTTACTTTCAACTCCACTATTAATCCAGATCACGGAAATACTATTGTAGATCCGATCGTGGAGATCATGACTTCAAAAAATAGCATGACGATCGACCGCCTGAATTCAATAACTGGAGACATGAATACGGCACTAAAAGTACGTACTGATGGAAACCCTAAAATTACGTTGAATCAACTGAAGAGCACCCTAACTGAGCTTCGGCTCAGTGACAATTTACAGACGCTCGTCACACCCCAGCAGGCAATGCTTGAGGAGGTAAACTATCTCAGGTCAACTATCACCTGGAGCATAATCACAGCTGGAGCTGGTGTGCTTATTATGCTCGTGTTCGGTGCATCGTTTATCAGCTTGTTTTGCGACCGTTTGCGTCGAAAAATAGTAGTTAGGAGACTCCACGGACATGGGTACTTTCGTTCCTATCGTGAGCTCATAGCTGCCATTGTCGCTACGTGGGTTCTATCAGCACTGATCTGTTTAGCCGGCAGCCTAGTAAATAATGCATCCTCATTTGAACAGCCGGCCAATCTTCAAGGACCAATCGTGGAATTACCTCACTTGGCCATGATCCTGATAATTGTTTTCATAGTGGATCTCTTATTTATGACATTTGTCGTCCACCTAGTGGAACGGCGAAACATAGTCCGACGGGTGAAGGAGCTCTAAAACATGAAGCCACTTATTGAATTGAGAAATGTACAAAAACATTATAAGTCTAGAACTCTATTCAAAAGTATAAACTTAAAGGTATTTCCCGGTGAGATGATAGCAATAATGGGACCAAGTGGTTCAGGAAAATCCACTCTGCTGAATATCCTTGGCCTGCTTGATGTCCCTGATAGCGGTGAAGTTCTATTCCAAGGGGCACCGGCACCGAAGCCTCGAAGTCGTGCAGCAGTACGATATAGACGCGAACGACTTGGATATCTTTTTCAGAATTTTGCACTAATTGAAGATGCGACAGTCAAACAGAATCTTGAAATAGCACTGGCCTACGTCCCCAGATCGGATCGAACAGCAAAACGGATCGATTCTGTATTGACCACAGTTGGTCTCCAAGGTGTTGAGAACCGGCGAATCTATTCTTTTTCTGGGGGTGAACAGCAACGCATAGCGCTAGCGCGTCTACTCCTTAAGCCCTGTGACATTGTATTGGCAGATGAACCAACTGGTTCACTCGACAACCACAATAGAGATCAAATACTGGCGTTACTAAAGGAGCTACCGGAAGCTGGCAAAGCTACTCTCATCGTAACTCACGATGAGACCGTTGCCCAAGCGTGCAATCGAGTAATTCACCTGAACAATTGTGAGGCATTTGAATCGGAAATGAGCGCCGGATAGATATTATGTGCGATTCCCGCACTGCCATAATATGCCGATGGCTGACTACCGGTATAATGTACAGAGCCAAGAATTATAAGCGCAGTTTAAAAATTCAGGAATGCAGCTCATTCAGCGACCCGGTTGAACCCATGAACCGTCCCGGTTTTCATGCCGCGGGTTTACTAGCGGCAACCGCGGATAACGAGTCGCACTTTCATCATGATAGAGCTCTTCGAATTCCATAGGACTGAGGTAACCCAACGTGGAATGCAAGCGTTCCTCGTTGTACCAATGAACCCAGTCCACGACCAGGTCCGTGACCTCCAGTTCAGATTTCAATGGACCAGTTCGAAACGGTGAATCCCTGGCCACTGCCCCGTTCTTGAACAAGCCCATCACCGTTTCAGCAACAGCATTATCGAAGGCATCACCAATAGTTCCAATCGAAGGAATCAGCCCTTCCACGGCCAACGTTTCAATATATCTCTTGGACGTGTATTCACTCCCAGCATCTGAGTGATGGATCATCTGTGCGCCTTGCCTCTCCTGAGAGTCCCGCCCATGACGGCGTTGCCATAACGCCAGTTGGAGAGCTTGTTCGACAAATGCCGTGTCATGGGTGGTGGAGGACGCCCAGGGAAGAATCCGCCGGGAGAACAGATCGATCACGAACGCGACATAGGTGAACCCTGCCCGAGTCGCCACGTACGTGAAGTCTGTGATCCAGATCTTGTCCGGTGTATCGGTGCAGAAGTTACGGTTCAGCAAGTCCTAGGCCCGGTGCCCATCCTTGGCCCGGATCGTGGTGGTGGTCCGCCGACCGCGCACCAAGCCGTTCATCCCGGCTACCCGCATCAGCCGATCCACGGTGTGCTTGGAAACATCCGGGTACCCGTTGTGACGTAGCCAGTGCAGCATCTTGCGCCGCCCATACAGGACCTCTGGTTTCGGTCGGCCCTTGTTATCTGGTTGCTGCAGGTCATACAGGGCGTTGAGGGCCAGAGCGTCGGTCACTGACCGGGGTGCTGGTCCACGTTGTTTCCAGCCCCGATACGTGCGTGGAGAAACCTGGAGCCCCACAAGGGTGAGGGCCTGACAGATGTGCTCGACTCCACAACCACGTTCGCGCTGCTGGTCAATGAACCCGGAAATTAGCGCTGGCGAGGGTCGAGCTCCCTCGCGAAGAACATCGATGCTTGACGTAGGATCTCGTTGGTTTCCTCCAGGTCCCGGACCTTGGACTTCAGGGCCTTGATCTCGGCGAGTTCCTCACTGGAAGGCCCCATCCGGTCCCCGGCATCAACCTGGGCTTGGAGAACCCAGCGGCGCAGAGATTCCCCGCCAACATTCAGCTTCGGACCCAGGTCCTGGCACGCTGCGTAAACGGACTGATAACGATCTAGACGATCCAGAACATAGGACACTGCACGGTTCTTGACGTCCTGTGAACACTGCTTGGGCATAACAACCATTCTCTCAAAAGAAAACGGCACGGAACCCGGGACGATTCACCAAGACGCCTCCGGGTGACGTAAACGGGTCTACGACGACCCCAAGACTCCCTACCAGCGAATCCTGGACTCAGGGATCCTTTCCAGCACTCAGCAGCACGAGCTGGAAGCGATCTACAGCAGTATCAATTCAGCTCAGCTGACCCGACAAATCCTGACCTGCCAAGACCGATTCATCAGCCTGGCCAAAGACAAAACCCTGACCATCGCAGTCAACATGGACGACAAGCACCACACCCGCCAAAAACGCCGCACCACTGGCATCCGCATCAACGCCAGCTAACGAGGCCTTCACACTCAAAATAGCTGAGGCACGACCTATCATTCACGCTCAGTTTGACATGAGGCACTACACCTCAGCCTGGTAGATGAAACCTGCTGTATGAATAAGTCACATCAGATCAAATTAGAGAATAGTTTTCCAGATAGCGATAATAGTAGGAGTTTTTGCTTATTTGAATGCGAGACCAAATAGAGAAGACATTGCGTCTTCTATTCTTTCTTGAAGCTTTGTAAGTTCGCCCCTGTAATTTAGAAGTTCTTTACTGCCCATAAACATCGAAATAATAATCCAGGTGAGTTCATCGACATCGACACCATTACGCAGTTCGTTCGCACTAGAAGCAGAATCTATCAGCCGACGAACCATTGGCTGCCACACTGCATATGGGTCGATTGCAATGTCGGGGAATTCTTTTCCAGCCTGCATAGTCAGCTTGAAGGAAGCAGAAACTATAACTGAATCAGCGATAAGCGATGCGATTGTTGAAGTAAGCGATTCGAGGCGCAGGCGAGCCGTATCACCTTTATCGATTGCAGTCATTGCAGCTGCTTGCAACTGCTTTTGCCCTTCAAGCAGCACTGCACTCGCAAGATTATGTTTGCTCTTAAAGTGGAAATAAAGCGCTCCCTTACCTGCTGAAGTCTCATAAAGCACATCAGAGATTTTAGCCTCTGAATATGGAAGCACTGAAAAAACTTTCGCGGCAGCCTCCAGAATGGATGCTCGAGTTGCGATAGACCTGTCTTGTTGTGCCATTCGGCCCCCTCTTTCGTAACTTCATCTATAATAAAACCTACCTGCATGTTTTACGGGGGCTTTGCCCAGTGCCACAGGGGAACGCATGACTCATCCACAAAACGAACTTCCATCGCATAACGGTATCGATAATCTGCTCGGAGATTCAGAAGATCGCTACCTTGGTAACGGTTTCATGAGAGTAAAGCATACCGTCACGCCTCTTTCTGTTTCGGAGAATGGGGGAAAATTTCTAATTAACGTCAGATACCCGAGAGATTGGTCGCGCAAAAGAAGTATCAATCAGTCAGCACACCTAAGCTCGATTGACGCTATCGCCTTGAGTGTCCAATTGCTTGAGAACTGGGCTAGCCACTCAGAACACATCCTGGATACTTCAATGGGCTGGCTTCAAATGTGTGAACTCCGCCCCGGACACATGCCAATCGACGTTTCTGAACCGATCAGTGCTTCTATTTTAATTACAAATGTTATGTCGCAGGAGATCGGTGACAGTTCTACCTCAGGACATCGGTAACAGTTCTGGGGGTTGTGGTGGTGACACTTCCAGAAGATTTCGGGTCGGTTCTGATTGATGGGTGACCAAAAATAATGAACCTGTTGATGCTCGTATCCGTCTGGCGATTGCTAATTGGCCCAAGGACGCACCCCGTGGCAGTGTGACCGCGTTTTGTGCTGAACATGGCATCAGTCGCAAAACCTTCTATGCCCTGCGCGCTCGGGCACGCAACGAGGGTCAAGCCGCAGTCTTGGAGCCCCGGTCTCGTCGACCCAAGACCTCGCCCACCAAAATCAGCGAAGACGTCAAAGATCAGGCGGTCGCGGTGCGCAAAGCCCTGGAAGCCTCGGGTTGGGATCACGGGCCGATCAGTGTGCATGACAAAATGCTGGCCATGGGCCTACAGCCACCAGCAGTAGCCTCCTTGGCACGGATCTTCCGAGAACGTCAGGTGGCCCGAGTCCAGCCCAACAAGAAGCCCCGGGCTGCGTACCGGCGGTTTGTCTATCCAGCGCCCAATGCGTGTTGGCAGTTGGATGCTACCGAGTACGTGCTGGTGGGTGGACGCAAGTGTGTGATTTTCCAACTGGAAGATGACCATTCGCGTAAAGCTATCGCCTCGCATGTCGCCCCATCTGAAAATGGGGAGGATGCGGTGGCGGTGATGCGCAAAGGCATCGCTGCTGCCGGGGTGCCACAGCGACTGTTGACCGATAACGGAGCGGCGTTGAATCCTGAACGGATGGGCTGGATCGGCCAACTGACCGCGTATGCCAAAACACTAGGTGTCGAGCCGATCACCGGAAGGCCTGGTCGCCCAACCACCCAAGGCAAAAATGAGCGGTTCCATCAAACATTGTTCCGATGGTTGGATAAACAACCCCTGGCCGCCACGTGCGCAGAGCTCCAAGCCCAGGTCGATGAGTTTGACCGCTACTACAACACACACCGCGGACATCAGGCCTTAGCCGGGCGGATCACCCCGCAACAAGCGTGGGATGCCACACCGGTAGCCGAAGCACCCCGACCTGCGCCACAACCGATCGATCCACAGATCCCAGTAGCCGTCTCACCCGAACTGGGGGCTGAGTTGCCAGCCCACGAAGGCATCACCGATCTCAGCGTGCTCTGGGAGGCCACCGCGACCAAAGCTTCCGAACAGGCCTCGAGTTGCCAGTGTGTGTGATCAACTATAAGTAGGCCAGATGAGCAGAGAAATCCAGCCAGTT
>NZ_JAKDKW010000040.1 GCF_030453185.1 Yaniella sp.
TCTCACGCACCAGTCTGATGCGCTGGAAAAAATTGGCAACGTGCCTATTGTAGGCGACGAAACCTATACTTCTGAGAGCTTAGCCGGAAGCGTGGTGGGCTTAATCGCCGGACGGGTCTTTTCAAACTCATCAATGGCATCGGCGCTACGCAGTGTAAGACCAATGTCATCCAGGCCTTCCATCAGGCGCCAGCGCGTGTAATCATCGATCTGGAACCTAGTGGAAATGGAGCCACACTCAATCAAGCGATTCTCCAAGTCAACGGTGACTTCAGCTCCTGGATTATTTTCCAGCTCTTTCCAGATGAGTTCGACGTCAGACTGCTCTACCTGAGCAGCGACCAAACCCTGTTTTCCGGCGTTGGAACGGAAGATATCACCAAAGCGCGCCGAGATGACGGCCTTAAAACCGTAGTCGCGCAGCGCCCAAACGGCGTGTTCACGTGATGAGCCGGTGCCGAAGTCCGGCCCGGTTACCAGAACGGTGCCGCTGGAGTAGGGCTCCTTGTTCAGGATGAAGTCTTCATCAGTCCGCCAGCGTGAAAACAGTGCGTCTTCGAAGCCTGTTTTGGTAATGCGCTTCAAGAAGTGAGCCGGAATGATCTGGTCCGTATCGACGTTTGATTCGCGCAGGGGAACGCCCACACCGGTGTGCGTTACAACTTTCTCTAATGACATGAATTTGCCTCTTTCGTATCGTGGGTGCGGGTTAGTTCGGGGCGACGATGTAGTCGGTCATGCCCAGGTCGGACGGCGAGGACAGCGTGCCACGAACGGCGGTAGCTGCGGCTACAACCGGTGACACCAGGTGGGTACGAGCGCCCTTACCCTGGCGACCTTCGAAGTTTCGGTTTGAGGTAGACGCTGCGCGCTCCCCCGGGGCCAACTGGTCCGGGTTCATGCCCAGACACATCGAACAGCCAGCAAAGCGCCAATCGGCGCCAAAGTCCTTGAAAATCTTGTCCAGACCTTCTTCTTCAGCCTGCAGACGAACCTGCATTGATCCCGGTACGACCATCATCCGAACGTCTTCGGCTTTCTCCCGACCCTGGATGACAGCCGCAGCCATCCGCAAGTCTTCAATACGTGCGTTCGTACATGAGCCCAGGAACACGGTGTCAACTGGGATCTCCTTCATCGGCGTGCCACCTTCAAGCGCCATATACTCTAGGGCGCGCTCTGCGGCGTCCTTATCCGCTGGATCGTCAAAAGATTCTGGCATCGGAATGGAGTCTGACAGGAACACGCCCTGACCCGGGTTGGTACCCCAGGTAACGAATGGTTCCAGCGTGTTGGCGTCAATGGTGATTTCTGCATCGAAGGTTGCGCCGTCATCGGTGCGCAGTGACCTCCAGTATTCGACGGCGTCGTCCCAGTCCTGTCCTTCAGGAGCGTGTGGCCGACCCTTGAGGTACTCAAAAGTGATCTCATCCGGGGCGATCATGCCGGCCCGTGCCCCGGCTTCAATCGACATGTTGCAGATGGTCATGCGAGCTTCCATGGACAGCGCTTCAATAGCTTCGCCGCGGTATTCCAGCACGTAACCCTGGCCGCCGCCGGTACCGATCTTGGCGATAACGGCCAAGATAATGTCCTTTGAGGAAACGCCTGGTTTCAGTGTGCCGTCAACGTTGATGGCCATAGTTTTGAACGGGGTCATCGGCAGTGTTTGGGTGGCCAAGACATGCTCAACTTCTGAGGTACCGATCCCAAAGGCCAGAGCACCAAAAGCGCCGTGTGTTGACGTATGAGAGTCGCCGCAGACGACCGTGGTGCCGGGCTGGGTCAAACCAAGCTGTGGACCAACGACGTGGACGATGCCTTGCTCGGCATCACCCAAGGAGTGCAAGCGGATGCCAAACTCTTCGGCATTGTCGCGCAGCGCGTCGACCTGTTTACGCGACGTTGGTTCGGCAATCATTTCGTTGATGTTCATGGTTGGCACGTTGTGGTCTTCAACGCCAATGGTGAGATCGGGGCGGCGCACAGGACGTCCGGACAGGCGCAGGCCTTCAAATGCCTGCGGGGAGGTCACTTCGTGCACCATGTGTAGGTCGATGTAGAGCAAGTCTGGTGTCTGGACGTCACCTTGCTGCTCGCCTTCAACAACAATGTGGTCGGCCCACACTTTTTCAGCCAAAGTTCGTGGCGTACTCATCGAGTTGTTCCTACTTTCTTTCCGATCTAAATACTCGTGCTCATAATCTCGCACTTGAGACAAGAATTTGCCAAGCGATGGTCAAGTATGTCTCAATAGGTGAGACGATAATATCACATCGTGAACTATTCGGCGTATTCGAGAGGCAGTTTTCATGGATAATCCCTCCGGTGTTGGGGTCATTGATCGCTCCATCAAAATTTTGGAGCGCCTCGAGGAAGGCCCCGCCACGCTGCTCCAGTTGGTTGAAGCCACCGGGATCGCACGACCTACCGTGCATCGGCTGGCCGCCGCACTCATGCACCACCGCGTGGTGTCACGCGATGACACGTCACGATACATCCTAGGAAAGCGCCTCAACGAGCTCGCGACTGCAGCGGGTACCGATCGTCTCACGACCCTGGCCGAACCCGTACTGAAGTGGTTACGCGAAACCACCGGTGAATCAGCTCAGATTTACCGGGCCTACGGACAGGCTCGCGTGTGTGTCGCCTCCGTAGAGCGCCCCGTTGGGCTGCGAGATTCGATTCCCGTGGGCACTGAGTTTTCCATGAAGGCCGGTTCTGCCGCCCAAGTGTTGCTGGCCTGGCAAGATCACCTGTCGGTGGCCGGAGGCTTACAAGAGGCAGCATTTTCGAGTGCCACGTTGGCTTCGGTCCGTCGCCGTGGCTGGGCACAGTCTGTTGGTGAACGTGAGGCAGGTGTGGCATCGGTTTCCGCACCCGTTCGCAACGGCCAAGGGCCGGTCATTGCCGCACTATCGATCTCCGGACCGGTTGAGCGCCTGACCCGCAACCCCGGGCGATATCACGGCTCAACCGTAGTGACCGCGGCGTCACGCTTGAGCCAAATTTTGCAACACGATAGCTAGCATGCCCGTAGGTCAGGGGTTTGCCGGGGTCATGAGATGTCTGGTGAACTAGCCACATGGATCTTTTTCAGGCAACGCTCCTCTGGCTGGCAGGCACCGTACTGTTGGCGCTCACGGTACAGCAACTACGCAGAGCCAATCCCAACGAAAAGCTCCCACAGTGGTTCGGACACCCTAGGAATCATCCGGGCGAAGTCTATGTCTATCGAGCCATAGCACTAGTACTGCTTCTGGTCTCCGCTCAGGCTTGGACCGAAGTCCTGCACGGATGGTCGACATTGCTCATACTCTTCGCCACGGTCCCAGCATTGATAGTCAATGCCCAGCACAACCGTCGCATTGAGAGAGACCAGAACGCCTCGACCAATCTGTGAATGCTGATCGTGCCCGTCAATGACCTTCAGCATGCTCACGAAATGAGATCGCTATGACCTACGACTTTTTTCCAGGAGAACGCCATCAACACTCAGCCTCATGTTGCAACACCGTCAACCGAAGATTCCCGGCCCTACCGTCCGTGGTTGTTCTGGCTCGCTCGGGCTCTACTGTTCCTCGGGTTGTCCATACTGCTCATGTCGAGCAGCTTATCGACTGCAGATCGCCCGGGCCCAGGTCTATGGTGGCTTGTGATCGCGCTGGTCGTTGCATTCACAGGACTGTGGATTTCTTATCTCAGCATGCCCGCACCGCTTGAACCGATCACAGATCTCCCGATGAGACACTACGCCTGGTTTATGGTTCTCCTTATTCCCGGCCAATTTATTTTGCGTTGGTTCAGCTGGGATGGCCCGCAACTGGTGGTTTTGGTGGCATTTGCGGTCTTTGCCGGATGGTGGGCTTCATACGTACCAGTTGCCCGCCGTCAAATGATCTGTACTCAATACGAGCATCCCTCTCCAGGCAGTGAACCTGTACAGGATTCAAACGGCAAATAGACGAGAAGCTCAAACCAAAGGTTCGGCTTTATGCTCTACCCAGCCCTATGCGATGTCGCTCATGCACGTCACTGGCATGAGCTTCGGTGCTGGCACTCCGACTCATGGCCTCCATGGGAGTCAAAGATATTTCCGAACTTTACGGAGAAATAGAGCCGGGACAGTTGCTGGCCAACCCATCCGAAGCTTGGAAGGTCGCTTGGGATGTAGCATCCGCGGGCTCCTTCAACTTCTTATACTCCTGGTAACTTCCCACTCGGAGGAACAGCCATGCCTATGCCATCACGCGACATATCCCTCGAGAATATTCTGATGGTCTCCAGGACCACCAGCAACCGCATTTGATGACGTTGCGAGAGTTCAGTCTGGAGTTTTCAGATCAGGTTTCCGAGCAGTTGCGTAGGAGCACCCCCGAATATATCCAAGATGGCCAGAATTTATGGATGTTGCAGGTATTCAAGAATCAGGGGGCCTAGTTCCTGAAAGTCCCCTACGAAGACACCTTGCCGCGAGACAAGGCTGAGGATGCAATCCGATGCCCACGCTCTGGTGGCGGGAGTATCAGCGAAAGCCAGACTGCTCGACTCCACGGCTAATCCGTGGTGACGTCCCCCGATTCAGGATCCACGGACACCTCGGTGTCATCCTCCATCGAACCTAGATCGAACTGATACTCGAAGCCTCCATCATCCCACTCGTATTTCCACCCACGAAGAGCGTCGTCGACCTCACCGGTCGCCTTTTCTAGCGCTTCGTCGTAAGTCATCGGATCATCCAAGTCGATGGCTTCTTCAGTATCCGAGGTCTGGTCAGTCTCCTGACTGATGACTTCGCCAGTCACAGGATCAATGATGACCTTGTGATCGTCGTGCTTGTCCTCGTCCCCTGCAGTGAGCACCTTAACGCTATAGGTCCAGGAACCGACGTCTGAATCATGGTCGAGTTCGATCGCGTGGACTTCGCCTTCTCCCGTCTCATCGGTCGCGGTGTCAACTGCATCCTGAGCTGACACCGGGAAGGTCACCTCACGTAAATCAGCATCTTCCTCCGGCATATCAGAGACTGCTTCGTCAGAGCCTTCTGACGCTTCGGAAGCATCATTGCTTTCAACAGCACCCGGTTCGGAGGTATCTGTGCTGTCATTATCCTCAGTAGCGCAAGCGGTAAACATCCATAGCGTCATCAACGCTGTGGCCACACCTCCTGCGACACGGTGTACGGATTTCATAATGCCCTCCTCATGCTTCTGGAAAATAGTAGGGTTCTTCATACTGTACAAGCAAGAAACCACTAGTTTCTGTTTCCTAGAAGATCAATGTCAAAGGTCGACGCATCGGACGCATGCCTGGACGGCTGCAGCTTTCGCCAACACCGCGCCCTGAAGCAGCTCGAACCCGAACTGTCCTCAAAACAGCACGCATCTCCTGTTGTCCTTTGAACCCACGTTGGCGCCTAATATTGCCTGACATTTAGTGTTGCATGCCTCGAACGTCTCCAATCGACCGAGTGGTCTATACCCAATATATAAGTCTCCAAAACGTATCTAGTCTTTTGTCCTCTTGGTGGGTCTCCTGAAACTCAAGATAGCCTCCACAGCCATCGCCAGGCCCACTAGACCTTGAGCACCGCCGAGCCACCACGGGACCGACCCAATAGAAAATGCTAAATAAAAACCTATTGCCCCAATGAACAACCCACAGAAGATTCTGAAAACAATGAGTTCTTTCATGGCCCCGAGACTAACCACAGGTGATCTTTTTGTCCATGTCACAATCATCCTGCACCAACCTGACAGCTACTTCTAGATTCACAGTTCGTGCAGCAGCCCCTCAGTCCGTTCCAGGCGCGGATTCGTTGTTGAGTTCAGCGTGTGCGAGTACCTGTTTTTACAGGGTCTTTCGCATAGCTAGGGATGCGTCGAACAACCTTGGCAGCTAGAAATGATCCCATCCAGTCACCGTCGGACGGTCTTGGGGTTTCCTGCTCAGTTTGCCGATGACATGCCATCCCGGAGGCACCTTCAGATCGGGGCGCTGTACTGCTAGCAAACCGTAATCCTCTCCCCCGGTCAAAACCCAATCCCGCGGATCGACAGCATACCTATCAGCAACCGGGCGCAACTGGGCTGCCTGCACTTCGGCCCATCCGTGATCGATAGCAGCATAGAGGTTATTGGCTGAAGCTAGACGGTCGGCATCGGTCAGTACACTGTCTGAGATGTCCATCATCGCTGATACTTGGCCGGCGACTGCCGGCCCTGCGGCTAAGTGTGGGCGTGGGCGAAGAAACAGTCGCAACATCCGGAGCTCGTCACGCGAGAGATCATGGGCATTGCCATGTAGTGCGACTGCTAGACCCGCGGCTGAGGCCCCGACGTTGCCGGTGTGGATTAGATTGAATCCTTCGACGTCATGATTGGCTGTGCGAAGCGTGGGCTCACCAACCAGATTACCGGTGGCGGTGATGACGACCGAGATTGTATCTGCACGGGTTAGATCTCCACCGGAAATAATGGTTTGCCCAGCATTCAGATACCTACACGCGTTGGCTATCCCCTGCCCAAACCGTGACACCCAGGCGGCTGTCGTATCTTTGGGCATGGCGAGCGAAATGTTGATCGCGGAAGTGACCGCACCCATGGCGTTCATATCCGAGATATTCTGAGCAACCAGCTTCCAACCGGTCGAATAACCATCATCGATTATTCCGGAGGGCCAATGACGCAGGAAATGGTGACCTTCATTCATTGCATCAGTGGAGATCACGAAATTACCCCGCGGGGCCGGGATGATCGCCGCATCATCACCTGGGCCCAGCACTCCCTCACCGGTTGAGAACTCAGCAAAGCTGGCATTGAGCAGAGCGAGGATGGCGTCTTCACCGAGATGGTCGACCGTGGTCGGCACGGCGTTTTCCGAGGATAAAGGCATACCGTCCAGAATAGTCACTATCCGTAGCGTTCACTGTGTTTGCGGCAGCGTATCTCTGGCTGATGAACAGAAACCATTGTGCGCAGACCCGGCTTCATACCCGCTATGCAGGATACGGCCGATCAGTGACGATATTTTTTGCCACCGGATGCGAGTTCATCAAATGCACCCCGGGTAGATCGAAGAGGGTCTCATCGGTGATCCTTGTGAGGTCCTGGATGTTCGCGGCTCTGATTCGCAACACATAATCAGGGTCGCCGAGCAGTCGCTGCGCTTGGATGATATTGGGGATACGAGTCACGGCTTCTTCAAATGCTGTGATGGTGTCGCGATCCTCTTGGCGCATGGTCACAAACACGAGCGCCTCAAGCCCCAGGTCTAGCGCTTCCGGATCCACCATGGCCCGATACCCATAGATGACGCCAGCCTCCTCCAAGTGTTGCAGACGGCGGTGCGCTGGAGAGAGCGTTAGGCCGACCTCACGAGCCAGATCTGTGAGACTCATTCGCCCGTCCTGCTGAAGTAAAGCAATAATCTCGCGATCGATAGCATCCATAACGACAATCTTTCCATATTCTGAGGTTTTTCAAAAAGAATTTGGAAGCACCTCTCGGACATTTTTCTTTAGACTCAATGAGGGTCTTTGAAGGGAGCCAACAGGTGGATACTGCAGCGTTGACAGCTTTCGCGGGCGTCGTCGTGGCGATGGTGATCGTCCCCGGACCGGATTTCATGTTTATGCTCACGTCCGGGGTACATCATCGGGCGGTCCGGCAGCCGGTAACCGGTGTTGTTATCGGCCATTTGCTGCTGGTCAGTACGCTCACAGCCGGGGTGGGCCCGCTCGTAAGCTCGGCCCCTGGCGTGTTAGATGCCCTGACACTGATCGGCGCGGCATTTCTGTGTTACCTCGGCATCGGGGTGCTGCGCACAGCGAAAACAACAGAGCTGTCCGTAGGCGACAATATTTCGAATGCCCAGGCCGGAAAACTCGTGCGACAAGGTATCGGCGTAGCGGTACTCAACCCCAAGGCCCTGCTGTTCTACCTGGTGGTTGTCCCCCAATTCGCAAGTCCCGAGGCACCATGGGCCATGCCTGCGCAGTTCGCCGTGCTCGGTGGCATGTTCGTCATTGGCTGCTTGCTGGTGTATGTTCCCGTTGGGCTGCTAGCGGGGAAAGTCATCGCCTCACGTCCCCGCGCCAGTCAGATCATCTCCTACCTGGCCGGGGCCATCATGATTGCGCTCGGCTTGGCCCTGGCGGTCGAATTCTTCTGGAGCTAGCGTGACTCGACTGCAGCTAGCTGGATGCTGCAAAGCTCGCATTGAATAGCGCAAGGATCCCTTCTTCACCAAGTTCACCGACAGTTGAGAGGTGTAAAGATATGGATTCCAGGGATACCCAAGATCTTCCCGGTGAAATGGACATAGTCACTACGCGACCGTCGGCCGAATCGGTGAAGGCACAGACCTGGACTACGCTGCGCCGTGAGGCAATTGAACCAATGTTTGACTGTGGGCCGGTCAAGCAACGTGTTTAGAGCCAACTCACGAGTACTCCCAACGCAATTGCACAGACTATGACTATGATCCAGGCCTTGCCAGAAGTTGGTATGTAGTTGTGGCCATCGGGTGACCACAATAGCGGCACCCATCCTGGTTGTTCTGACGCAGATTCGTGCTCCGAGGAGCAGTTTTCGTCGTCGTTCATCCAGCAGACCTCCCAACAAACTGAACACTATGAGAAGTTGCGGGACTCCCGTGGGGAACGCACTGAATTTTTACCAACTAAAAAGCATGAAGGGCAGATGTATCTTGGGCTTTCGGCAACAAGGCAGTGTAAACAGATCCAGCGAGAATAGCTGTGAGAAGAAAGCCCAGAAGCCCATAACCGACGAGTTGTTCGGCGCCAGAAGAACCTGGGGCGAGCAACGCCACGCTCATGTTTGCCGTCAAATACCCGAGGAATCCATAGCCCGTAGAAAAGCAAAGTATGACTATAGCCTTCTGCATTGGATACCAGTGGCCCAGATGGCTGAAGTCACGCGCTAAGTATTGGCCTAGCAAGAACGCTATCGAGGTCAAAATAAAGGTTCCAAGGAATAGCCACCACCAGGATCCAAAGGCGACGTTTCCTTGTCCGTCAACGTGGACGGCCCAGTCACCAGAGGTCGACCGTTGAAAGATTAGAAAGAGAGCAACTATTAACACGGCAGCCAGAATCGGGACTGGAACGGAAAGGACAAGCAGGCTTCGGGGAAGTTTTCGGAGGCTACCCTTGTCATTTTTCGTCGCGGTCATAGCCCCTCCTTCTGGCAATATATATATTCTGAGGCAGGCTCAGACAACTGTATATCCTGTACCCGTGACAGCATCCAGGGCAAAAGTACAGCAAGCAGCCATCGCCTACGCCATATCTAGCATCCGTAAGGACGCCTCTATATTCTTTTGTGCCTCACCGGTGAAGTAGCTCGAGTGAGTAACCTTGATGGTCTCAAGCGAGTCCGCTCCGACGAACAGAATGTCCATGAACGGTGAGTCACGATAGTCTGCCTCCAGAGCCTCATATTTACAAATAGCAGCATCACCGTCTTCCTCAAATCGGAGGAGATCTTGCAACCGCTGCTGCTCGTGGTTGTAAACCAGAATAAAGTTTTGCATGGCAGTCACGTTATTCCCTTCCTCGAGCGACAGCAATACCGTCCAACAGTTCTTGCACGTCTGCTCGAAGTCTACGCAGTCTTGCGAGTTCACCGTCGCCCAGTGCCGGACCTTGTTCCTCAGCATAGGCGAACATTCTTGACTGCAATTTCATATACTCCTGTACTGGATGTGAACCCTCACTCTTGAAGTCTTGTAAGAACATACTGCTTAAAGACTCGACAAGATCGGCCCACCTTTGCATGTATTTGCTTCGTAACTGAATTTCGATTTTCAGGTTCGGTTCTGGCTCTGTAACCACCACATGAATAGCACGATAGCCGCTCATACGCGGTCACGTTCTCGATGAACGTGCCCCTCATATGCCTCCAAAATCAGCAACCGGACGACCTGCAGAGACCGGTAGTCTTCGGTAAGAATGCCGGCACCCGCCGATATCTTCCATACGGGACAAGTCCATGTTTTCGAATCGAATGAGCTTATTATAAATAGTGGGGAGACGCTTAAGCCGATGCGATACCTGAGCGTAAATACCTGCACTATCGCAGATAGATCTTAAATTCCTATCCAGCTGTTGCGTCGGCTGCCTGAACTGGGAACGGTAAGCACGAATCTCATCTGCGGCTCGAGTCAGAGCAGAGCGGTCGCCAACCGCACCAGAATCAGCTTCACGAAAATACTGCCTAACTGTAGCTCCCGCTCTACGTATTGCACTTTTCGATGGGGTCCCTTCAGAATTCCCGTGTCGTCGCTTGACCATAAGGCCGATACTTCGACTTGTCCGAGTCCGGAACCATCCCTGAGAAATGAAATGTGGATAACTGAACTACGAGGCCGAAAGCAAAAAATCGACACACATTGTTTCTAATGCATGTCGATCAGTTGTGACCCCAGCGGGATTCGAACCCGCGCTACCGCCGTGAGAGGGCGGCGTACTAGGCCTCTATACGATGGGGCCGCGCTACCATTACTGGAAGCGAGTTGAAATTCCGTTGAAGGAAAATCGCTGGGGTACCAGGACTCGAACCTAGAACGACGGTACCAGAAACCGCTGTGTTGCCGATTACACCATACCCCATGGGCTTGCTGCGCTGAACGCAACGAGAGACAACTTTACCCTAATTTATCTTGTTGTCAAAGCGGAGGGAAGGAATGTGCAGAACGTCACTCAGCGACCCGACTTTATACACGCGTTCCGGATTAACTAACGTATTTTTGCGATCAACCAGCAAAGAAATCAGCCCAGCATCGCGTGCACCCAGCCCGTCGTTCATCACGTCGTCACCAATCATCAGGGTGTTCTCAACGGTGGATCCCAGCTGGCGCACCCCTTCACGGAACATCGAAGGATCAGGTTTCGGCTTGCCGGTAACGTCGGTGCCGATCACAACGTCAAATGCCAGGCCGGTCTGTTCGAGCTTGAGCCGCTGATAGTGCGTCACGTTATTCGTCGCGGCACCGTAGGCAATCCCGCGCTCGTCCAGTGCTGCGAGCAGTGGCGCAACGTCGTCGAAAGGTACCCAGTGCTGGGAAACGACTTCTTCGTATCCTGCGATCCAGAGATCTTCGTCCGGGGCGCCCTCAAGTTGCAGGATGCTCATGGCATCGATGACTCTGGAGAGCCGCTGCTGGGCAAACGACATTTTGCCGTTGATGTACGCGTTGTAAAAGTCTTTCGGATCGTGCACGAAGGCTTCTACTGCAACGTCGAAGGCAGGGTGCGATGACACCCGGTCACCAAACTGGGTGGCCAGCTGTTTGCGGAAGGCAACGTGCTGAGCCCCAGCAAGGTTGACCAGGGTGTCATCGATATCGAAGAGGACTGCCTGAACTAGGATTGGTCCGCCTTAAACTGAGCGATGCGTTCCAGGGCTTTCTCTGGCCCCATGATCACCAGGGACTCAAACAGTGGTGGCGATACTTTCCGCCCGGATACGGCGGTGCGGACCGGACCGAAGGCATGGCGTGGCTTGAGTTCCAGCTCCTCGATCAGTGCAGCACGCAGTGCGGATTCGATGGATTCTAGATCCCAGGTTTCCAGGTCCGACAGCACGTTTTCTGCTGCGGTGAGGACCTCGACGAGGTTCTGTGGCATGCCTTTCATCGCGGCTTGTTCGACCTCTATGGTTTCGGTGAACAGGAAAGCCAACATATCTGCGGCTTCGCCCAGCAGGTGGACGCGTTCTTGGACCAATGGTGCGGCCTGGGTGAGAATATCGTTTTCGCGATCGGTGAGCTCTTCGCCCACGAGGTTGCGGTCTTGAAGATACGGGATCAACCGGTTGCGGAAGTCTGCTGCTTCCAGACGACGAATGTGGGTGCCGTTGATTGCGATGGCCTTCTTCTCATCGAAGCGTGCCGGGTTGGCCAGCACATTGTGGATGTCGAAGTTTGCGACAAACTCTTCAGGGGTGAAGATGTCTTCGTCTGCCGAGAGCGACCAGCCCAGTAGTGCCAGGTAGTTCAACAGGCCTTCACGGATGAAGCCGTTGTCCCGGTGATTGAAGAGGCTGGACTGTGGGTCGCGCTTGGAGAGTTTCTTATTGCCATCGCCCATGACGTATGGCAGGTGGCCAAAGGTCGGCTGGAAATCTGCGATCCCAACGGCGTAGAGCGCCCGGTACAGGGCGATCTGACGCGGGGTTGACGACAGCAGGTCTTCGCCACGCAAGACGTGAGTGATGCCCATCAGTGCGTCGTCCAACGGGTTGACCAGCGTGTACAGCGGTGAGCCATCGGCTCGAACTACGACGAAGTCGGCTACCGAACCCGCGCTGAAGGTAATGACGCCCCGGACAGTGTCGGTGAAAGACAGATCGTGATCGGGCATGCGCAAACGCCAGACCGGTTTGCGGCCTTCGGCTTCAAAACCTGCGATCTGTTCTTCTGTCAGGTGACGGTCGTAGCCGTCGTAACCAAGCTTTTGGTCGCGACCGGCGGCCTTGTGGCGGGCTTCGGTCTCTTCGGCGGAGGTATAGGACGGGTAGATGAATCCACCGTCTTTAAGTTTTTGGATGGCCTCTTGGTAAATCTCACCACGCTGTGATTGGCGGTAGGGCTCATGTGGTCCGCTGACCTCTACGCCTTCGTCCCAGTCGATGCCCATCCATTCCATGGCGTCAAGGAGCTGGTGATAGGACTCTTCAGAGTCTCGTTTGGCGTCGGTATCTTCGACGCGAAAGATCATTTTTCCGCCGGTGTGGCGGGCCCAACCCCAGTTAAACAGGGCGGTGCGGATCAGTCCAACGTGCGGGGTGCCGGTTGGTGACGGCGCAAAGCGCACACGGACCTCGGCGTCGGTAGGGACTGCAGGAATATCGTCAGGATTGCGAAGCTGGCTCATGGTGTCCAAGTCTAGCCGGAGACGCCGAGGTGCTGTGTGCGCGTGACCGTGTTTCTAGCGGTTAGCCAACGGTAGGACGGCGCACAGTGGTGGACAATGTGCCAATGCCTTCAATCTCACATTCCACAATTTGGCCGTTGTCGATTTCGCCAACCCCTGCCGGGGTGCCGGTGAGTATGACGTCACCGGGGAGCAGGGTGAAGGCCTCGGAGATGTATGACACCAGGGTGGCCACGTCGAAGATCATGTCTTCGGTGTTGCCATCTTGGCGCAAATCGCCATCGACCCACGAGCGAATCTGCAAGTTATCTGGATCCAGCTCGGTTTCGATCCACGGGCCAAGCGGGCAGGAACCGTCGAAGCCTTTTGCTCGGGCCCATTGGTGTTCGGCGCGCTGGGTGTCACGAGCCGTCAGGTCATTGCCCACCGTGTAGCCAAAGATCACTTCGTCCACGCGATCGATGGGAACATCTTTGGCGATGCGACCGATGACGACAGCCAGTTCTGCCTCGTAGGAGACTTCTTCGGTCCAGTCCGGCAGCATGACCGGCTCATCGGGCCCAACAACCGAGGTGTTGGGTTTGAAAAACAGCAGCGGAGTGGTGGGGATTTCGTTGCCGAGTTCTTCGGCGTGGGCTTCCCAGTTTCGGCCGACCCCGATGACTTTGGAACGTGGCAAGACCGGGGTCACCAGGCGCACGTCGTCAAGTTTCAACGTTTCGGTGGTCGGCACAATACCGGCATACAGCGGGTCATTGGCCAGGAGCGTGATGGTTTCATCTTGGACTACTCCGTAGTGAAACTCATCGCGGTAGACAAAACGTGCAATGCGCACGGTGATCCCCTTCCTCTCGAACGGTTTTAGGCCAGACGGTGCATCCAGCCGTACGTGTCTTCTTCGGCCCCGGTTTGGATACCAACCAGGCGATTACGCAGCGCGGTGGCTACCGGGAAGTCTTGTGATGGTGTCTCGTAGACTTCTTCGCCGTCGGCCACACGGCCAATCGGGGTCAACACAGCGGCGGTCCCGCATGCGAAGACCTCGGAGATTTCTCCGCTGGCCACACCGTCTTTCCATTCGTTGAAGGTGATGTGGCGTTCTTGGACGTCCAGGCCGAATTCTTCACCCAGCTGCATCAGCGAGTTGCGGGTAATACCCTCCAGGATGGTGCCGGTGAGCTTCGGTGTGATCAGTTTGTTGTCTTTGGTGACAAAGAAAACGTTCATGCCGCCGAGTTCTTCGAGCGAGTCATTGGGGCTGCGGTCCAGGAAGATTACCTGGTCATGGCCGCGCGAGGCGCCTTGGAGTTGACCAGCCAGTGAGGCAGCGTAGTTGCCGCCGAATTTTGCGGAACCGGTGCCACCTTCACCCGCGCGAGCGAAATCGCGGGAAACCCAGATGCTGACCGGTTTGAGCTCTCCCCCGAAGTAGTTACCCGCAGGCGAGGCAATGATGTGGAAGCTGAATTCTCGTGCCGGACGGACACCAAGGAAGATTTCGGTGGCGATCATGAATGGTCGCAGGTAGAGGGACTGGCCTGCACCATTGGGCACCCAGGCGCGATCCTGAGCCATGAGCTGCTCAACACCCTTAACGAAGACGTCTTCTGGCAGCTGCGGCATCGCCATGCGGTGTGCCGAGCGGTTCATACGCGCAGCATTGGCATACGGCCGGAAGGTCCAGATGGAGCCGTCGTCGTGACGGTAAGCTTTCAGACCCTCAAAGATTTCTTGAGCGTAGTGCAGTACCGCGCTGGCAGGGTCCATGAACAGTGGCCCGTAGGGTTCGACGCGCGCATTGGACCAGTCGCCGGCCATGTTCAGGTAGTCGCCGGCTTCAAAAGCTGCCTTTTGAGCATCCAGATCGGCGGTCCAGTCGACTGTGACCATGTGGTCGGTGAAGTACTGGCCGAATCCCGGGGCGGCGAGGATTTCGTCGCGCCGGGCATCAGTTGCCGGAGCCTGATTGGGGTCTAACCTAAATTCCATGATGGACCTTCCTATGCCCTGAGCGGGCCAAAACGTGCTGCCTGTGCCGTGTGCGCGTGGACGTATTAGACCTGTGCTGCAATCGCGTCGCCCACCTGCGCGGTGGTGCGCTTGGTGGTGTCTCGTGCGGCGAGGTCTTCCCATACTGCCTTATGTACCCGCAGTGCCGCATCCGCATACCCTTCTTGCTCCAGCAGGATCGCTGCCGAGAGGATAGCTGCGGTCGGGTCTGCTTGCTGGGTGCCGGCGATGTCCGGGGCTGAACCGTGGACTGGCTCATACATCGACGGCGCAGTACCCGTGATGTTGAGATTGCCCGAAGCGGCCAGGCCGATACCACCGGTCACGGCCGCGGCTAGGTCGGTGATGATGTCGCCGAACATGTTGTCGGTCAAAATGACGTCGAAACGGCCCGGATCGGTGGTCATGAAGATTGTTGCTGCATCGATGTGGAGATAGTCGTGTGTGACGTCGGGGAATTGTCCGGCCACTTCGTTGACGATGCGGTTCCACAGGTGCCCCGCGTGAACCAACACGTTGTGCTTGTGGACCAGCGTAACGTGCTGACGTTCACGACCTTGGGCGTATTCGAAGGCTTTGCGAACGACCCGCTCGACACCGTATGCGGTGTTGACGGAGGTCTCGTTGGCAATCTCGTGTGCGGTGCCGGTGCGCATCGAACCGCCGTTGCCCACGTAGAGGCCTTCGGTGCCTTCGCGGAAGACGACGAAGTCGATGTCACCCGGGTTGGCCAACGGTGAGGTTGCGCCCGGGTAGAGCACCGAGGGACGGAAGTTCACGGCATGGTCGAAGCTGAACCGCAGCTTGAGCAGGATTTCGCGTTCCAAGAGACCAGATGGGATGCGTGTATCGTTCGGGGCGGCGCCGACGGCACCGAAGAGAATCGCTTGATGACCACGAAGGGCTTCCATGGTCTGATCGGTCAGGGTTTCTCCGGTGGCCAGCCAGTGCTCGGCGCCCAGGCCATATTCGGTGGTTTTCACCTGGTCGTCACCGAGGACGGCTTTGAGTACTTTGAGTGCTTCGGCGGTGACCTCTGGTCCAATGCCATCTCCGGGGATTAGCGCCAGATCTACTACGTTATCGCTCAATGCTCTACCTTCTTACTCTTCTTCGTGACGTGGGAATACCGCGGTGGGTTTGTCAATCGCTGTGCCGGGTGCCAATTGCGTATCCCAGGCAGCGTAGGAACGTGGGCCCTGCCCTGAGGCGTTCGTCTTGCCGGCATCTGCGGAGGCTTCAACACCCAGCGCGTCTAGCAGTTTCGTAGCTGATTCTGGCATGACCGGTTGCACCAGCAGGGCAACGCGACGAACTATTTCTAGCGTCACCCACAGCACGGTTTTCATACGTGCTTCATCGGTCTTGCGCAGTACCCACGGTTGCTGATCGGCAAAGTACGCGTTGGTGTCATCGAGGACTTTCCATGCGGCGCCCAGTGCACGATAAAAGTCTTGGACTTCAAAGTGGGTCCGCCAGGTGTCCATGAGCGCTGCGGCGTCGGCCAGCACCTTCTGGTCCTGGTCGGTCAACTCGCCTGGCTCAGGCACCTTCGCGTCAAGGTTTTTATAAACCATCGACAGGCTGCGCTGTGTCAGGTTGCCGAGGTTATTCGACAGATCGGCGTTTTTGCGTCGTAGCACGCCGTCGTGCGAGTAGGAACCATCGGAACCAAACGGGAATTCGCGGAGCAAGAAGAACCGTACGGTGTCCAAACCGTAGCGGTCGGCCCAATCTGCCGGGTGGACAACGTTACCCACCGACTTGGACATCTTTTCGCCTTCGTTATTCAAAAACCCGTGAATCATCACGCGTTTTGGCAGTTCGATACCGGCCGACATCAAAAAGGCGGGCCAGAAGATGCAGTGGAACCGCGAGATGTCTTTACCAATCACGTGCAGATCGGCTGGCCAGTAGCGCTTCAACTCGCTTTGGGCATCAGGGAAGCCTGCACCGGTGATGTAATTGGTCAACGCATCGACCCACACGTACATGACGTGGTCTTTATCGGTGGCGAGTTCCGGATTGGTGGGTTCTGGTACCGGAATGCCCCAGTCGAATGAGGTGCGCGAAATAGAGAGGTCCTCGAGTCCACCCTCTACGAACCGGAAGACTTCGTTGGCGCGGGTTTGCGGTGCAATGAAGTCTGGGTTGGCCTTATAGTGGGCCAGGAGTTTATCGGCGTAGCTGGACAGCCGGAAGAAATACGACTCTTCTTCAGTCCAGGTGACTTCCGTGCCAGTTTCAGTGGCGATGCGAACGCCCTGTTCATTAACCTGTGTCTCTTCGTCGGCAAAAAACCGCTCGTCGCGAACCGAATACCAACCGGCGTACGTATCCAGATAGATATCGCCGTTGGCTTCCATCCGACGCCAGATCTCTTGTGATGAGGCGTGGTGGTCTGCATCGGTCGTCCGGATGAAACGATCGTAGGAAATGTTCAGGACCTCATCATCCATTTCCTGAAAGACCGCAGCGTTGCGAGTGGCCAGTTCCATCGGGGTGACGCCCTCTTGGATGGCAGTTTGCTGCATTTTCTGACCGTGTTCGTCTGTTCCGGTCAGGTACCGAACGTCAAAACCGTCGAGACGTTTGAACCGAGCCATCACATCGGTGGCAATGTATTCATATGCGTGACCGATGTGTGGTTCGCCGTTTGGATAGGCGATGGCCGTTGTGAGGTAGTAGGTGTTCACCGGACAGTTTCCTCCAAATCAACCTCTACGGTTTTTTCTGCATGGATGGCTTCGCCAACCTGGTCGATCAGCCCGGAAGGCAGTTCCGAATCCAGCGTCAGAATAGCAAGTGCGGTGGAACCGTCTGCGCGCAGGGCCACGTCCATGGTGGCAATGTTAATGCCGCGGTCGCCCAGCTGCATGCCCATGGTGCCGATGACGCCCGGGCGATCTTGGTATTCCAGCACCAACATGTGATCGGCGATGGCTACTTCGAATTCGTAGTCGTTAATACCGACGAGTTTTTCAACTTGTTGTGGCCCGGTCAAGGTTCCGGTGACGTTGAATTCTTGGCCATTGGCCGAGACCGCTTTCACCGAGATGGTGTTGCGGTAGTGCGGTGAATTCGTAGTGGTGGACAGACGCGTTTCGATACCGCGGCCTTCTGCCAGCACCGGCGCGTTGACGTAGGAGACGTGCCCGGAGACGACGTCGGTGAAAATACCTTTGAGTGCGGCAAGTTTCAGCGAGTCCACATTCTTTTCGGCCAGTTCACCGGCAACCTCGACCTCGATACCTGACACCGAAACACCCTTCATCACAGCCGACAGAATGCGACCGAGTTTTTCAGTCAACGGGATACCTGGGCGCACGTACTGATCAATGACACCGCCGGCAACGTTGACGGCGTCCGGGACCAATTCACCGGCCAGTGCCAGGCGGACGGATTTTGCAACGGCGACGCCGGCTTTTTCTTGGGCTTCTTCCGTTGAAGCGCCCAAGTGCGGGGTCACGGTAGCGGAGTCGTGTTCGAAGAATGGGAGATCTTTGGCTGGTTCTTCGACGAAGACGTCAATACCTGCACCGGCAATTAGCCCGTTATCCAGCGCACGGCCCAGTGCTGCCTCGTCGATCAGGCCACCGCGGGCTACGTTGACTACGTAGGCCGAATTCTTCATGATCTTGAACTGATCATCGGAGATCATGCCCAAAGTTTCAGGGGTGCGTGGCATGTGAATGGTGACGAAGTCTGAAGTTTCGAGTAGTTCATCGAGGCTCAGCAGGGTCGCACCGAGTTGTTGAGCACGAGCGGCAGTGACGTATGGGTCATAGGCCACGATGTTCATGCCAAAGGACTTCATACGTTCGGCAACTAGCGAGCCAATACGGCCAAGACCGATAACACCCAGGGTCTTTTCGTAGAGTTCGATGCCTTTATAAGCGGAACGTTTCCACAGACCATCTTTCAGGGAGGCATTGGCTGGCGCAATATTGCGTGCGGACGACAGAATGTGGCCACAGGTCAGTTCGGCGGCCGAGATGATGTTGGAGGTGGGCGCATTGACCACCATGACGCCGGCTTCGGTGGCGGCTTGTGTGTCCACGTTGTCGAGTCCAACCCCGGCACGTGCGATGACTTTCAGATTTTTTGCCGCACCGATTGCTTCAGCGTCCATCGTGGTAGCTGAACGGATCAGCACAGCTTCAGCTTCAGCGAGTGCTGGAAGCAGCTGGTCACGGTCGGAACCATCGGTGTTGCGAATCTCGAAGTCGGTCCCGAGAGCATCCATGGTGGCCGGGGAGAGTTCTTCTGCGATGAGCACTACTGGTTTGGACACGAACGACACACTTTCAATAATAGGAAAACCTTGTCGTGAGCGCACTGCTCACCGCATACATCTTAGTGCCCGTCATGAGCGTATTCTGCACTGGTACCTTCAGTGAAGCCAGACAGAGCCCAATCAACCGACCTCACGTGACGGGAGTCTCGGAAAGTTCGGGGGCTGTTGGTCACTGCAGAGCTGCAGGGTCGTAGATCGCCCCGGGGTTGAGAATATTCTTGGGATCAAGGGCCTTCTTCACCCGATAGTTGAGTTCCAGGGCATCATGCCCAATAGAGTTCACCAACCATGGCCGTTTGAGTCGACCTACACCATGCTCACCGGTAATAGTCCCACCGAGCCGCACCGCCAGGTCCATGACGTCACCATAAGCGCGGTGTGCCCGTTGTTTTTGTTCTTCGTCCGTCGGGTCAAATACCAGCAGCGGATGGGTGTTTCCGTCCCCGGCGTGGGCGATAACCGCGATGACCACATTGCGGTCTTGGGCAATCTTCTCAATCCCACGGACGAGATCACCTAAACGAGGTAGCGGAACACCGACGTCCTCGAGCAACAGGGTGCCTTTTTGCTCCACCGCCGGAATGGCCATCCGGCGAGCAACAATGATGGCTTCGGCTTCTTCGGGGTCGGACGTTGCGAAGACCTCGTTTGCGTTGTGCTGCTGACACAGCTCTTCGATTTCGTCGATCTCTTGAGCGGCAAATTCTGCCGGCTCATCCGACTGGATAATCAACATCGCGGCAGCCTCGCGGTCGAGCCCCATCCCGGTCGCGTCCTCGACCGCGTTAATCGTTGGGTTATCCATGAACTCCAGCATCGATGGGCGCATGGTTGAAGCGATGGCGAGAACCGAGCTCGTCGAGTCATCAAGCGACGAAAAGGTGGCCACCAGAGTCGTTGCAGGACGCTGCGCAGGCACTAACCGTAGCGTGACCTCAGTGATCACGCCCAGCGTGCCCTCGCTGCCGACAAACAGTTGGGTCAAATTCAGTCCGGCAACGTCCTTGAGTCGCGATCCGCCCAGTTCAACCTCCCTGCCATCGGCGAGCACAACACGCATACCCAACACATAGTCTGCGGTGACGCCGTATTTCACACAGCACAGGCCACCAGCATTCGTTGCGATATTGCCGCCAAGAGAGCAGAACTCAAACGAAGAAGGATCCGGTGGATACCAGAGCCCATGTTCAGCTGCAGCTGCCTTAACCTCTGCGTTGAACGCGCCGGGCTGAACGACTGCCGTGCGGGTTAGCGGATCGACGTCGATCGCACGCATTTTCTCCATCGATAAGATAATGCCGCCATCAACGGCGGAGCTTCCACCTGAAAGTCCTGAACCTGCCCCGCGAGGTACGACGGGCATTGCGTGGAAGTCAGCGAATCGAAGCGTTGCCTGGACATCTTCGGAACAGGTGGCACGCACTACGGCAATTGGTGTTCCGGCATTGGGATCGTTAGCGCGATCCCAGCGGTAGTTGTCAATCGTCGCCGAATTCGTCACGACATTGCCCTCACCGATGGCATCAATAAGTTCTTGAATTTGCGGCATTTTCACAGGGGATGTCTGTCCCAATCTCGAGCCCTCCACGACAAAACTGATCATGACCTACGTCACCTTCGTGGATCGTATCACGCGCAGCCGGATGACGCCTACGTTCGATCTGGACGACGGCGATGATAGCCTTCTGGTGATTCAACTATCTCAAGGAGGAGAACCATGGAACTCAGCATGGATAAGGGCAATCAGTTCGTCGAAGAGACTCAAGCACCCCAGAGCGCAGCAGCCTGGAAGAAGCAGCTGGATGAATACGCACCCGGCGCCTCAGATTGGGTGGTTGGCGCAGTATTTGGTGGCACCTACCAGCGCGAAGGCATTGAACTCCGCGATCGTCAGATGCTCAACATGGCAGCCCTGGCAGCCATGGGCGGCACCGAACCCCAGTTGACCGGACACATCAAGACCGCCATTGAAGTTGCTGGCATGACCAAAGAAGAGGTTGCCGAATGCTTCGTCCACCTCATGCCCTACATCGGTGTACCGAAAACTCTGGCCGCAATGCGTTGTATGCAGGCTGCCTTCGAAGCCTAGAAACGCAACGACCACCTGTCGAATAAAGGCGGCGGAGAACAGGATGCCCTGATGCTCCGCCGCCTTTATATCACTGGGCCCCCACGAGCCCTAGTAGTACTGACCGCCTTGTGGCCGAGGCTCTATGCTGTCCCGAAGAAACGGGATAGACAGCGGGTACCTCCACGCTTCGCGGTCCCCCGCCTTCACAGCTGCAATGATGCAGAAGACGATGTCCAGGACGGCCACCGCAAATAACGTGACAAACCCAACCAAAAGAAACATCAGAACCGACGATACAACCGCATAGATTACCGCACTGATCTGCCAGTTGAGCGCGGTACGACCCTGCTGATCCAGCGTTTGGCTACGGTCCTTATAAATGAGCCAAACGATCAGCGGGGCGAGGAACCCGAGAAAGAGGCTGCCGATATGCATGAGCACACCCCAGGTTTTCTCATCACTCACCGAAACGGGCGGTTGTGGAGCATATGGCGCATAGGGCCCCGCCCCGTATCCATACGAAGGTTGACCCCCATACGTCTGCCCACCCGAGTATCCAGAAGGAATCCCCTGCGGGAGGTCTTGAATAAAGTTCGCCAACTCCGCATGACAATTGGGATGCTGAAGAATTAGACCGCGAAGGTCTGGCCGCGCTACTGCAATTTCTCGCAGAGTTTCGGCATCGATGGTCGGGTCATTCAGGTCGTCTGCACTGACGTTGGACGGATTCATACATCCATCATATTCCGTATGGCAAGCAGTTAATCAACTGCACCGATCCCCTGCTTGAAAATCGCTGCACCAATGGCACTCCATCAAATCTCTTGTGACTAAGCCCACATCGGGGTACAGTGTAAGCCATCACTTACGTAAGAGGTTACTTACATGAAGAATGATGACCAGCTAAGTTCAGCGTTTGCTGCCTTGGCGGACGCGACACGACGCAACATACTGCAACGCTTACGGGAGGGTCCCGTAACAGTGAGCGAACTTGCGGCCTACTATCCCATCAGTCGACCGGCGATCTCCCAGCACCTGGCGGTATTAGAGAAAGCCGGACTGGTGCAACGGAATCGACGAGCGCAGTGGA
>NZ_JAKDKW010000041.1 GCF_030453185.1 Yaniella sp.
GAACTCAATGTGCACATGGATTCTGCCTCCCCCGTGGAGACCGTAGAAGACATCGAGGGGTTGGACCTCTTCGGCATTCCATTGACCGATATTGCCGAGGTCAACCGAGTCAATATCGCGCCGTCTGTTAGCACCATCAACTCGGTCCGTACGGTGACCATTTCGGTTACTCCGCAGTCCACCGACGACGTCGGAGCGGCAACCACCGCCCTGAACGAAGCCATCGACCAGGCGGCGCTGCCCGAGGGTGTGCAGGCCGAAGTGGGAGGTGTCGCCGAGGAAATCGACACCACCTTCGAGCAACTGGCACTTGCCATGGCCGCCGCAGTACTCTTGATCTACGTGGTACTGGTGTGGCTGCTGAAGTCACTGATCCAGCCGCTCGTCTTGTTAGTCGCTATTCCGTTTGGCGCCACGGGCATGATCCTGGCTTTGTTGGTCACCGGTACGCCTTTGGGCGCGACCACCTTGGTGGGCATGCTCATGCTGATCGGTATTGTGGTGACCAACTCGATAGTGCTGATGGACTTGATCAACCAGTACCGACGACGCGATGCGAACCTCGACCAGGCGATTATCGCCGGGGCCCAAAACCGTGTTCGGCCAATCATCATGACGGCGGCAGCCACCATTGGTGCCATGATCCCACCGGCACTTGGACTAGCCGGGCAATCCAGCTTCGTTTCGGCCCCCATGTCGATTGCTGTCATCGGCGGATTGGTTGCCTCGACATTGATCACATTGGTGATTGTGCCCGTGCTGTACCGCATGACCGAAGGTACTGCGCAGCGCTTGAACGAGCGTCAAGCTCGGCGTGAAAAAGAAGCCTTGACGAACTAGAAACATTCAGCGCAAAGCCCACAAAGGCTATTGTTTGAACCAGTCCCTACAGTAACGTGGAGAGATATGAGCAATACAGGCCCAACGAACGGCGACGACCACGACCCAATGTCCGAAATGTTCCGGAAAATGTTTGGGGAAAATGCACCAGATCCGGAAGAAATTCAACGCGCCATGAACCAATTCGGCGCTTCCGGCATGCCCTTTGACCCCTCGATGATGGACCCGCAGATGATGCAAAACATCATGCAGCAGTTCCAATCTATGATGCAGGGCTCCGACGACGATGCACCGGTGAACTGGGACTTGGCAAAGCAGACCGCGCGTCAATCAATCTCCGGCCAGGATCCATCGGTGGGCTCATTTTCTGCCACCGAGATTGATGATGCCCTCCGGCTGGCGGACTCTTGGTTGGACAACGCGACCACACTTGAAGCAGCCAACGTTCCGGTTGTTGCGTGGTCACGGGCCGAATGGGTTGAAGCGACCATGGACAACTGGCGTGAGATGACCAATCCGGTTGCTACCTCCCTGTCCGAAGCGTTAAGTCGCACCATCACCGAACAGCTGCCCGGGCAGATGCCAGAGGAATTCCAGGGCGCATTTGGCGATATGCAACCGATGATGAAGAATCTTGGCGGCTCGATGTTCGGGCTCCAATTGGGCCAGGCCATCGGCGAACTCGCCCAGGAAGTGCTCTCCGGAACCGACACCGGCTTTCCCATCGCCGGGCAACGCTTGGCAATGCTGCCGGTCAATATCGAAGAATTCGGCGACGGACTTGCAGTCGAACCCGACCAAGTCCGGATCTACCTTGCCCTACGCGAAGCAGCCCGGATGCGCCTATTCGCAAACTCGCCGTGGTTGGCACGCGATCTCACCGCTATGGTGCAGCAATATGCCGCGGGTATTACCATCGACGTCTCTGCGATCGAAGATGCCGTTCAGCATCTTGATCCAACCGATCCAGAATCAATGAACCAAATGTTCTCCGGATCGATGTTCATCCCAGAACCCGAAGGCGCCCAAAAGGCCGCTATCGATCATCTTGAAACATTGCTGGCACTCATCGAAGGCTGGGTCGATGTCGTCGTCACGGAAGCGTCCAAGCCATTGGAATCCGCCAATGCATTGCGCGAAATGATCAACCGTCGACGCGCTTCCGGTGGTCCTGCAGAACATGCCTTTGGATCCCTCGTAGGTCTCGACTTGCGCCCACGTCGGCTACACGATGCCACCAAGCTATGGTCGACAATCCAAGAAGCTGAAGGGGTCGAATACCGCGACGCAATCTGGGAGTCTCAGCTACGACTGCCAACCGACGAAGACCTTGACGACCCTGCAGGCTATGTCCAGCGGCAGACCTCAGCGGATGAGCAGTCCGCCACACTGGACGACGATCTCAAGAAGTTGTTGGAAGGCGGCTTCGACGACGATCAGGACAACAAAAGCTAGTCATATGCTTCCGGGAAGGTTTTGCCCTGGCCACGGTGCTGGGCAAAACTGACCCCGTGAAGGAATGCAATACTTTCACCCATTCGTGGGTACCGTCCCGCAAAATCACGAAACTCTTGGCCGTGATCAAGGTATTTCAAGTGGGCAAGCTCGTGCACCAGGACCCCGTCAATAACCCACTGGGGCATGCCCTGCAGCATCGTAGAAATGCGAATGGCACCGGTAGCTGCTGTACATGACCCCCACCGGGTTGTTTGGCGATCTGACCACACCACAGAGGCAGGCATGACCTCTGAACCGAGCCACACGCGAGCTAGATACTGTGCTCGAGCATAGAGTTCGGCATTAGAACGAAAGCGTTTCGAATCCGGCTGCCGGGACTTGATTTTTGATATCAGTCCCCTCCCGGACCTCACAATTTCCGCATCTGGCATATGTAAAGGAACGGATAATTCGATCATTCCATCGCGGAATTTTGCAGCAATGGTCTTCTTCCGCCGTGCCGAAGCAATCAGGCGGACCGTTTCCCCATCGATCTCGACCATCGAGGCAATACGACCACCGGAGAGGTGCTCAATATCTTCGCGTCTCAAAGTTGAAATAGTATCCATGTCCTTCATGCTGTACTACGACACAAGCTCATGAGGCTGACCTCCCCCGGGCCTGTGGAGAACGTGTTTGGCCTAACATCACTGTGGAAAACACGCCGCGCTGATTGTCACGGTAGCCCATCATGGTAACACCTTGAACCGATGAGGAGTCACCATGCAAATCAATCCGGGACTATCCATAACAAAATTGACTGCCAATCATCTACAGATTGGTTCCGGGTATCGTGCCCTGGAAATCACTGGTATCAGTCAGCCAATCGGCGTTTACCTTCAACGGCTTCGCCACGGAATTCCGGATGGCCAAGAACCGCAAGTTGCTGCTGAGTGTGAGGTCTCCCAGGTCGACTTTGCTCTGTTGATGAGCAAACTAGCACCCCTGCTGGTATCAACACCGTTTACAGACAGCGCTGTCACCAGCTCCGATCAGGATCATCGTGGCAGTTTGACTCGATTGCGTTGCGTCACACCCATTTTCGAAGGTGGCAGACTTCGCGGTCTCGCTCCCCACGACGAAGACCAGTTCCAAACGCAACGTTATGGTGCGGCACTTCAGATCTTTGGACTTGGCCGAACAGGTGTGGCGCTGGCTGGTATTCTGCAAGACTCCGGGATCGGTCATCTCAGTGTTTGGGACTCCCAGAGAGTTACCGCTACCGATGTAGGCACCGGGTTGCGCGACGAACATATTGGGGCAGTACGCTCCCTGGCAGCTGCCACAGCATTGAACCCGAAGCATCAACGTCCACGGATCCACCCGATCGGCAGGCTCAGGCAACCGTCTCTTGCTACGCTTGCCACGGTGCACATCACCCTGGGTAGGTGGCACACCGCTACAATGCGACAGGCCAAAGATCTTAGGCATCCGTATCTACCGGTGGTTATTCGTGACGACGAAATTGATATTGGCCCATGGGTTGTATATGAAGCAGCGGCCTGTCCGATGTGTTTGGAACACCCATCCACAGCAACCGACGTGCATCGTCGACTTAGTGTCTCGTCGCTGACATCAGATGTCGGTGGTATTGAGACCTTGGCTGGCGCTCATTTAGTGGCGGGGCTGGTCGCCACCGATGTACTGTCGATGGTCGATTCTCAGCACTTGCGTCACCGGGTGCCAGTGACCAAATACGGTATGGTCCCGGGTCTGAATCTCAACACGTTTACTCGGATACATTTGGCCAATGGGTGGGTTCAGACCTTCGAAGTCGAACCACGGCCGGGATGTTGCGCAGCCGTTCAGGAGCTCAAAATCGCCAGCACTTCGGTGCCGTAACGTTCCAATTTTTTTGGACCGACGCCCGGTAACTGCCGCAGTTGTTTGAGATCCGTGGGCAGGTTTTCGGCGATAGCTACCAGGGTGGCATCGGTAAAGACGACGAACGCGGGCACTTTGTCAGCGGTTGAAATGTCTTTTCGCCAGCTCACCAACTTCTCGAAGGTCGCTGGGTCATACGTTGGTGGACAATCATCGCAGCGGCCAATCTTGCGCTCCCCGCCTGCGGTCAGCACGACACCACATGTTCGGCACTTTGCTACTTTTGCGCGAGATGGACGCTTGGCTCTTGGTTCCGATTCTGTACCAGCTTTGGTGGTTGTCGTACGGATAGCCTGCAAGAACCTCGACGGTCTGCGACTGGCGCGACCTCCAGCCGACCGCGACAGCGCCCATGAGAAGTACAACCGAGTCTTCGCACGGGTGATGCCCACGTAAAATAGCCGTCGCTCTTCGTCAACGTTTTTGTCTTCGGTGGCAAAGCTGATTGGCAGCAAGCCTTCGGTCACTCCCACCAAAAATACGCTGTCCCACTCCAGGCCCTTGGCCGAATGAATCGAGGCCAGTGAGACGCCGTCCATCACAGGAGCGTGCTGATGCGAAGCGCGCTCATCAAGCTCCGCCACAACAACATCCAGGGTGACTTGATCACCACGCGCCTCCACAAGGTCCTGTGCCAGATTCACAATGGCATTGAGTGACTCCCAACGTTCTCGCACCGCACCGGATTGTTGTGGTGCTTGCGCGGTGTACCCTAACGATGCCAACACGTCTTTGATACGGGTAATGACTTCTGCTCCTGCGACGCCATCAGCAGACTTAGCAGCAGCACGTAATTGCAAAATACCGTCGCGCACCTCGCGACGATTAAAGAAGCGTTCTGCACCGCGCACCTGATACGAAATACCAGCGTCACTCAACTGTTGCTCAAAGGCAGCGGATTGTGCATTGGTCCGGAACAGTATGGCTATGTCCGAGCCCTTGTGTCCTGCCGCCAGAAGTTCTTTGATTTGCCCAGCCACCCATTCAGCCTCGACCTGTTCGTGACTGCACTCGGCAAACACCGGTTCTGGGCCGGCTTCGCGCTGCGAAATCAATTCGAGTGGCTCTGGCCAGCGGGGCATCGAAGGTCGATCGGATTTGGTGCGTTCCTGTAACAACCGGTTGGCCAGATCCACAATTTGTGGAGTCGAACGGTAATCCCTGATCAGCTTTATCTGAGTGGCGTGCGGGAACTGTTGGCCAAAGTCCAACAGATAATCGGAGGTAGCACCAGTAAAGGAATAAATGGTCTGGGAAGTATCCCCCACCACACAAAGATCATCGCGATCCCCCAGCCACGCTTTCAGCAAACGGTATTGCAGCGGCGATACGTCTTGAAATTCGTCGACGAGAAAGACCCGATATTGGTTCCGAACGGTAGCTGCAATGCGAGGTTCCGACTCCAGAATGCCCACCAGAATCAACAAAACGTCTTCAAAATCAATGAGGGAACGATCTGATTTAAGATCTTCATACCCTTGGAACAGTCGGGTCACAGCAACCAGGTCCCACCCGGAAGGCATCGTCCGATGGGAAGCCTGCTGCTGATAGGTCTGTGGGGTAAGCATGTTGAATTTCGCCCACTCGATTTCGCCAGCCAGGTCTCGAATGGTCGCTTTATCCGTACTCATACGCAGCCGTTGCGCAGCTTCCATGATCAGGTGCGTTTTGTACTCGACCAGCCGTGGAGTATCTCCACCAACCGCTTGCTGCCAAAAGTATTGCAATTGCGCAAGAGCAGCTGCGTGAAAGGTTTTTGCTTGAACACCGTGGGCACCCAAATCTCGCAACCGGGCGCGCATTTCAGCTGCGGCACGGGCGGTGAAGGTCACTGCCAAGACGTTATATGGGTTATAAATCCCTGTGGCTACCCCATAGGCGATGCGGTGGGTAATCGCGCGGGTTTTACCTGTTCCGGCACCTGCCAAGATACGGACCGGTCCGGACAGGGTGGTGGCTGCCTGGCGTTGTTCAGCGTCCAGGCCGGCGAGGATCTCATCGGGAGTTTGCAATCTAATTCTCTAAAGTTCTGGGTTGCGGCAATGGCCCACCGTACCAGTGGCGCATGAGATGGTGTGCGATCGAGGCGGCCCCCGGGATGAACATCCGACCGGATTCCACCTCTTCGCGTAATTCTTCGCGACTAAACCAGCGCACTTCGGCAAGTTCTTCGTGATCGGCTTGAGCGTCTTCTGGGTGGTGAGTGTGGCCGAGATACCCTAGCATGAGCGATTGTGGGAAAGGCCAAGGCTGCGATCCCATGTACTCAACGCCATCGACAATGACTTGTGATTCTTCATAGACTTCGCGTTTCACGGCGGCTTCCAAAGATTCCCCGGGCTCTACGAAACCTGCCAGTGTTGAATAGCGTTTATCGCCCCAGGCTTTGTTATTGCCTAAGAGTGCCCTGTCGTCTGGGTCGGTGATTAACATAATCACGGCGGGATCGGTCCGTGGAAAGTGTTCCGAGCCATCCTTTGGGCATACTTGTACCCAACCGGAGGTTTTCAATTCTGTTCTGGTGCCGCAGCGTGGACAGTACTTATTGACCTTGTGCCAGTTGGCAATGGCGATCCCCGAGACGAAGATACCCACATCCCGGTCGTTGAGAGCCGGTGCAATATCCGAAACGCCCAGCCAGTCGATATCTGCTGGCCGGTCTACCACGACCCCACCGACTTGAGGATCCTCCAACCAGGGCGCTTTGGTATCGGAGTTTGCGATCAGCAGCACGATTTCTACATGCTCTTCGTCCCGATCCACAAACTGACTATGTTGCGGAGTGTGCTCCGCCGAACGCCCTAGGTAGACAGCATCGTCAGGCAGCTCGCCTGCAGGAGCGGTCAGGACTAGGCCGCCGTCATACATTGGTGCCGTCCGCCCGTGTAGCCACAGGACCCTAGTGTTGGGCTGGTCCCAGATGGTTGGGAGCCATTGCTCGTCATCGCGAAGTTCAGTACCGCGGTCTACATCGTCGCGGGCAAGCGGAAGGCGTCCAAGGCCAGGCAGCATATTCATGGTTTCCACTGTAGGTCGGCGCGCAAAGATTTTCGACTCACCAGGTTTACTCAACCACATCTTCTGTAAGCGGGCGTATGGTTAATGTGATGAAACGAACCGCCATGGAACTTGCAGCACTCGCCTCGGCTGCCATGCCCGGGCTGGATATTGTCCAAGCCACTGCCTCGCCAGATGACCAGCGTGCATTTGACTCTGCCATTGTGACAGACAGCGACAATAATCATTGGCGGGTTCGTTCCCCTCGAAACTCCCAGGCAGCGTTCCGCTTGGAAACCGAAATTCAGGTCCTCTCGGGCTTCACCCCGGCCATTCGCGCACATTTGCCGTTCCGTGTGCCTTCGGTCGCCGGGGCAGTACAGATTGATTCGCTGCGAACCTTTATTTACCACCAGATGCCTGGCCAGCCGGTGGAGTTGGATGCCATCACGGGCTCCGAGACTCAGACCATCGATGACATCGGCCGTATCGTCGCGGCCATTCATCAGCTCCCTCGGGCCGTCGTCGAAACAGCTGATCTGCCTTCGTACGGGGCAGAACAGCTCCGGTCACGTCTGCTATCTGAACTCGATCAAATTGCACTGACAGGCAAAGTCCCGTCAGCGTTGCTACGCCGCTGGGAAAATGCATTTGAAGAGCGCCGGATGTGGTCGTTTACTCCACGAGTCGTGCACGGTGATTTTGATGAAACTTCACTGCTGATCGACCGTAACCGGGCGGTTGGTGTCACAGCGTGGACCGATCTGCATATTGGGGATCCGGCCCAGGACTTCACCTGGTTGGCTTCCACAGAGTCCATCGAGTTCCGGGAAGCCCTGCTGTCGGCTTATCACCAGCACATGGATCTTCCCGCCGATCAATTAGATCTGCATATAATGCGTCGCGCAGCACTGGCTGCAGAGTTCTCCCTGGCGAAGTACCTCATGTCTGGAATTAACGCTTCCGATAACGAGGTTGTCGCTGAGGCACAGGCCATGCTGGATGAGTTGGCCTCCGATGTTGAAGCAACTGGCGGCCAAGATATTGGTCAAAAATTCTGGGAACCAGAACCGACCCCAGAACCATCAGCCCAGACTACGGCACCGGTAGCCCCCGCTGAAACCGAATCCGCAATCGTCACGGACAACGATATAGAACTTCCCGAAGACGAGTCTAAAGCTGAGCACGACTCAGCGCCTGAACCGGAGGCCGACCCAAGCGGTGTTGCTGAGGTAGCCGAGCCGGAACCAGATACCCAGCCTTTCCCGATGTCGGCTCCCGTCTCCGGCGACTCCGAAGAGTCAGCCAGTGACGAGGCAGAAGAGCCGACCGAAGACAACCGAGCACTCGACGAGCCTGAGGAAGAGGAACTCGACGAACTGCCGGAACCGCAACGACCCGAAGCCGAGGATGACGGTACGACATTGGTCGTCCACTCATTATCGGATGAAGATGAAATCGTCCCGCACGATGAAGCAGCCCAAGCCGCCGCGCCTGACGTTGATACGCAACCAATTTCTTGGAAAGTCGTCCGCGAGAATCTGACCGACCGCTAAACCTCAACCATGGCTTTGGCGAGGATCTCTTCAAGTTCGTTCGCCGACGCGAAGTCATGCGGTGTTTTCTCTATTCCGTGTGCCAGATAGACAAATTTTCCGGTGATATTTTCCAGAGGGATGCCGTGAAGACGGGACCATGCCAGCCGGTAGATGGCTAATTGCAGACTACGCCGTGGCATTTCACTGTCTGCTGGTACTCGTCCGGTCTTCCAGTCCACTAATTCCCAGGTGGCGTCTGGATCGAATGCTAGATCCGGGTCTCCCCCGGTCCGGAATACAGCGTCGATGCGACCACGAAGCGTCAGTCCCGAAACAGATGTCTCAACTGCAGCTTCAATCATGGTTGGCACACGGTCAGCCCACGATGATTTTTCAAACTTTTCACGTAGCTCAGCAAGTCCGGTTGCTGCGTCCCATTCGGCATCCACGAGTTCTTCGGTTTCTTCAATGTCTAAGGACGGTGTTAAACCGGGCATGGACTGGGCATAGAAGTGTTCAATCCATTCGTGAACCAGTGTGCCTTCGCGTGCAGCCGCGGTGGGTCGCTGCGGCATGGGACGCCGAATCTGGCGTGCCACAGCTGCCGGATCTTGTGCAAGTTCCACAAAACGGCTCGTAGAAATATGCTCGGGCATGTGCACGTCATTGATCGTCGACATCTGCGCGCGGGCTAGTACCCAGTCAATGCGTTGAGCAAGATCATCGTCTAAATGTGTTGTCGATACTTCAGCAGTACGCACCCTGTGCGCAGCCTGTTCTAAGACGTCACGACGACGGTGGCTGCGCCGCACCAGTATCGCGTCCTCGTCGGGTTCCGGCAAACGATCGTCTTCACGGGCATCAACCCGATACTGTTCCGGCCCGTCGAGTGGATCGTAGGGCCACGTTGCTACGACCGCTCGTGAACGACGTGGGTTCTCTGCTGGAAACTCGCTAGCCCAATAGACTTTCTGGTCGAGCCCATGCTCGTCTTGGTATTGAACCATTTCCTCCAAGAAAACTGACATTGGTGCGGGTTTCTTGTTGGTCCCTTGCCAGTGTGCACCCGAAACCCACAGCAAGTCCTTGGCGCGGGTAAATGCTACATATGCCAGACGACGAGCCTCAGATAGCTCATGGATTTTGACTTGTTCTTTGAGCGTCAAAACTTCGCGACCCTGGGTTTCTGCGAGCTTTTCCCCCATGGATTCTGACCAGCCATCGACACCGGAAAGGCCTGCCCACTCGCGGACGTCTGAGGCAGCGAATTGTTCCCATTTCGGGAGAGTCTCGCGGTCACCACGAAGTGACCAGGGTAAATCTCCACGGGCCTTACTGGTCCATAAATCGTGTTGTGTTCCCGGGAAGATGCTCTGGTTCATTCCCGGCACAAAAACTGCGTCCCATTCAAGGCCTTTTGAAGCATGCATCGTCATGATCTGGACGGCACCGGGTTTTGGCTGCTCCGGTGGCATGTCTAAACCGTTTTCTTCTTCTGCTGCGGTTTCCAGCCAGGTCAAAAACGTCACAAGGTCGAGTGTGCGGGTATGATCCGCCGAGGCTTGGAAGGCATCGGCGACACGCGAGAATTCATTGAGATACCGTCGAGCATCAATCGAGTCGCTCCCAGGTCGAACAGCAACTTCGATCCCCAGCCCGGTCGTTTTTTCAATCTGGCGAATCAGCGTTGGGATTGGCAGGTGAATCTGTTGCATGAGAGCCTGCAGAGACATACCAAAAGTCTTTAACCGTGCAAAGCCAACTTCGCTAAACGATTGACCCCGTGAGCTGACCCAATTGCTTTCTGGTAACCGAATGATCGCATTGACCATCGATGGATGGTCAATTTCTTCCTGAGGTGAGCTATCGGCGTCCAACGGGCTAGTGCGATCTTGTCTGTCCAGTGTTCTGGCGAACTGATTCAACATCCACAGATCCTGTGGCCCAATACGCCACCGAGCGTTGGACAATACCCGCAGCAGAGACTCGGAGGATTGTGGGTCCGCCAGAATTCTCAGTATGGACACAATTTCGATCACTTCTGGGATGCCCAGGAGTCCAGCCAAACCGACGACCTCATACGAGATGCCGCGGGTCTCGAGTGCTTCAATGAGCGGCTGAAATTGCTTCTTGGTACGGCACAAGATTGCCGCGGTGTGATTTCCTTCGCCAACACCCAAGTCTTTGACACGTTCTGCTAGCTGTTGGGCTTCGGTATCAGCCGATTCGAACCAGTTGAGTTCAACGTTCCCGGCTTCCGCTCCTGTCCGTGCATGCAGCTGAGGGATCACTTGACCCGCAGCGGCATCGTCACGCAGTGGTTGAGCTACGTGGTTAGCCATGTCCAATATATCGCTGCTGTTGCGCCAGGCAGTGGTCAATACCAATTGCTCAGCGTCAAATTCGTGCACAAATGAAAACAGTTGTCCTGCCGATGCTCCACGAAAACCGTAAATCGACTGATTGGGATCGCCTACCGCGGTGACCGAATGCGACTGCTGGGTTCCGTCGCCCCGCCCGAAGAGGTGCGAGAAGAGTTGGAGCTGGGCATGCGAGGTGTCTTGGAATTCGTCGAGCAATACGATCTTGTATTTCTCACGTTCGATGACGCGCACTTCGTCAAGCTTGGTGGCAATAATTGCGGCGTAGCGAACCAGGTCGCCGTAGTCCATGACATTATGCTCTTGCTTTTTTTCGAGATAGGCCGTCACCATATCGGCGATCTTTGTCCGCAGTTTCAGCATCGAGAACAGAGATTCAGTGCTCTTGGTCATGGTTTTCGTCACCGGCAAGCCCTGCCCAAAAGTGAACATTTCTGCTAATGCGGTCTGAACATCGGCAGGCTCAACAAGGTGTTCACAACAATCGCCGGCGAGTTTTTTCACGGCCTGAATCGTCGATGACAAGGGGCGGTCGCGTACGTCGTCGGCAATGAGGCTTCGCAAATCTTCGGATTGGACGTCGTCGAGATCAATATCGGAGTCATGCTCGCGGACGACGTCGGTAATAAGCTGATAGGACTCTGCTCCCCCGATCAGCCGGGCATCGGGTTCCACTCCGATCCGCAAACCGTGGTCTGCGACGAGCGAGTTTGCGTAGGAGTGGTAGGTGGTAACGGTAGCCTGGCCGATGTCTGCTGTATCGAACGCTAATTCGATGTCCTCGCGTTCGGCTAATTGCTCAATGGCATTGTTGACGCGGGATTCAAGTTCGCCTGCCGCTTTGCGTGTGAAGGTCACGCCGAGCACTTCTTCGGGCCGGACATATCCGTTGGCAATCAACCAGATGACTCGGTCGGTCATCGTATGCGTTTTACCCGAGCCGGCGCCCGCAACCACCAGGAGCGGGTCCGGGCCTGCCTCGATAATGGCGGTCTGCTCATCCGTTGGATAAAGCCGTTTTTCTGGCGGCAGGTGATCCTGGAGCAGATCAGTAAGCTCGTGTGCGCTATACCGTGGCGCATTTCCCCATGTTAGACCAGCCATTCGGTTACCTGTTGTCCTTCCTTGCACATCGGGCAAAGAGTTTTGAGATTACAGCTGTCCTCGTGGTGTACAGCATAAAAGTATGGGCCCCGCACCCATCGGGCGGCATCCGCGATGTCTCGTTCTGCCCAGGTAGCACCTGCATCCAGGGCGGCCTGCGGTTGAATTTGTACCGTGGTTGGTGTTTTGCCAAGCTGGACAAGAGCAGCACCGGCGGGTTCTGTCCGGTCTACCAGGTGTTGTAGAGCACCGGCTTTTATCATCGCCTGGTACACGCCCAACTGCGGTAACTGTGCCATTTCTGCCACGGTGACACTCCGCGAACCAGTTTTGAGATCTACGACGTAGGCCCGTCCCTGTTGATCAACTTCAACGCGGTCAATGACTCCGTTGAGCTCCACATTGACGCCGTCCAAATCCATCTCGACTTGCAGTTTTTCTTCAACAGCAAGAAGCGTGCGTGGACCGAATACTTCTTTGGTCGCGCCCCGACCCGTGGAATAACCGTGCCGCATTTTATCGACGTATTGGTAGTAATATTCCAGAGCTCTTTCGGCCTTGGCATAGAGCGCATCATATTCCCAGCCTGCTTCAAGCCCCGCTTCAGCTGCTAGTAACGGGAACTTGGCTTTCAGTTCCGCATACATCTGGTCTACATCCGCCTCGGGATACTTCTCCGCTATCGCGTGGACAAAGGTACCGGTAGCGGCTGCAGCTGACGAAGCTGAGGTAGAGACCTGATAGATGAACCACTGCAGGGGCGATTGGACAGCAGTTTCCACGGTAGATGGGGACAGTCGGATCGGATTCGGCCTCCCGGTTTCATCAACCCCGTGAATCGGGTGGTCCGTTGAAAGCTCACCCAACCCCCACCAATAATCCGGATGCGCCGTAGCGACACCTCCATCAGCAAGAACTGCGAGCGCCTGAGCCGCTTGTGTCGCCCGGGCTTCTAGACGCTGAATTTCAGTGTCGTCAACGGCGGTCGTGAGTTCTCGTTGGCTAGTTTCAAGAGTTCGGCGCAGCTCAACGACTAGACCATCGACGGTCAGCGGGGTGGCAACCGTCGTGTAGGGGCGTACCGGATGTTCATCCGTGGGTACCCAAGGATCGAGCCGTTCGATGAACATGGAGGGCTGGTGGTCTGCATCAGCCACCGCCGTAGCGATCAGGGTGTTCGAGGCACGCGAGATAGCGGCGGAAAACGTACGGAGTTCGTCGTGGCGTACCTGGGCGATGCGTTCGTTAATGGGTTGTTCGCCTGCGGTTCCGGTCATTTCCTCCACGAGCTGTTGCGTGTGCAGGAGCTGACCACGGAGCCGTGTGTTGGGCCAGATGCCTTCTTGGATGCCAACGACAAAAACCGTGTGCCATTGCTGTCCAGCTGCGGTGGTCGGGGTCAAAACGGATACACCGCTGCTCGTTGAACGTGAAGACAGTGAATCCATGGGTAAGTCCTGTTCTGCCAGATACTCGGTAAAGCCCGCAGCGGTTTGGCCGGGAAATTGCACCACATAGCGTTCTGCAGCTTCGAACAGGGCCACCACGGAATCCAAGTCTCGGTTAGCCCGCACCGCTACATCTTTATCGTCACCCAGGGCTTGTTCTTCCCAGACCGATCCGACGTCATTCAATGCAGCCGCCCATCCGGCCCACAACACCATCTCTGCAGAGGCTTGTTCTTCGATAGTTGCCTGGACCATTGCAGCAAGCATGCGACCTATGCGGATGGCACCGCGAGCATATCGTGGCATGGACCGTTCAGCGTCGAGGCCCAAGATGGTGTAGGCATCATCGGGATTGGCGACCAGGGTGTCGAGTAGTTCGGCCGAGTCACGCGTACCCTGGGCTTCACGCTCGACGGCCAGGAGACGCCGTCGTAGGTTGCGAAGTTCAAGTGGCGTCGAGGAACCGTAGCGGCCGGTAATGAGCCAGTGGAGATCTGCGGGTTCAATGCCGGTGGCTGTAACAGCAGTACCGTCAGCGATCGCGTCGGCCGCGGTGGTGAGTGCTAATAGTGGTGCCGCTGCGGGTTGCTGGTTCAGCATGACCTCGGAGATGGAACGTGCCACTGGGATGGACTCTGATTCCAGTGCTGTTGCCACCTCGGACACTTTGGAAGCGGTGCGTGACAGCACTGCCATATCTTCGAACGCGACCCCGCGACGATGGTGAAGTTCCAGTACCTGCTGAACGATGAACAAGTGTTCTTGCACCGGAGATGCCAAACGATGTACCGCCACCTGGCCTGCGTGGCCCGCCGACTCGAGTGTGGTCCGTGCATCCGGTAAACCGGCGACCGCGGGGATTCTTCCGGCGGTACGCTGGTACGCGGTGTGCAATTGTGGGGGCAAGCGGTACCCCGTCTCCAGCGTCGTCACGATGGCGTCGGACGATAAATTTTGGGGCCAGTCAACGAGTGCTTGGGGACGTGCTCCACGGAATCCTTGCACCGTGGTGTCCGGGTTCGCCGTCATGACGATATCGCGCTCGGTGCCAAGGAGTTTGACTAGACGGTGAATGGCAGGAGTGGCATCTTGAAAGTCATCGATCATGATGTGCTGGATCCGGGTCGTTTCCGCTGCGGCAAAATCAGGATTGGCTTCCCAGAGATCGGCCGCGGATGTCATGAGCCCCGAAGGATCATAGGCAGCATCACCCGAGAGATCCAAGACGTCACGATAATCCTGCAGGATACGGGCTGCCACACGCCATTCCGCACGACCCTTAGTGCGCCCTAATTGTTCTAGCTGGCCGGGCTGGATGCCATACTCCGCACTGCGATCGATGAGTTCGCGCAGTTCATGGCGCAGCCCGCGAAGACCGACGGCTTCTTCCAGGCTCTCTGGCCAGTCCAGCGCTAAGTCCGGTTCGGTCATATAGCCGTCAATGAGTTCGGCTATGACTCGATCTTGTTCAGCACCTGCCAGTAAACGCGGTGTGGCGGTTTCATCTTCACGGATCCGGGTAATGAGGTCAAAAGCATAGGAGGCGAAAGAACGCACCGGAGTCTCGGCGCGAGAGTCAATGCCTTCGTGATTCAACCGTGCGGTGAGCTGGCTGCGCAATTGGGCCGCTCCAGTACGGGTGTTTGTTAACAACAACACCTGGCTCGTGGGTACACCGGCCTGAATCTTAGCCACCGCATATTCAACTGCCGTGGTCGTTTTACCGCAACCCGGACCGCCAAGCACCAGTATGGGCCCGTGACCAGCAGGTTGCTCCACAACAGACTTTTGCTGGGGATCAAGTACGGGTGCGCTACGAAAGAGGTTCTTGGGCCGAAGCAATTGCGGAGTTGAAACCATGACCTCCATTGAATCACCTTTACCTCAGCGTCGCAGAAACATATCCACAGCTTCCGGCGGTGTCCACACGCCGCTGAATCCTCGCCGGCCGGGGTGGTGACAAGGTATTTTAGAATCATGGTAAATGCAGACAACGTGTTAGTCATCCCCGGCCCGAGCGACCCGTGGCATACCGGTTCAATGGTGGGCTTTGACCTGGAGACAACGGGCCCAAATCCTCATGAAGCCCGGATCGTCACCGCTTCGATAGTACTGCTGGATCCCGATGGCCAGATGCGCGCGAATGCTGAGTGGCTGGTCGACCCGGGTGTCGAAATACCAGCAGAGGCTGCCGCCGTTCACGGAGTGTCAACCGAGCATGCCAAGGCTCACGGCATGGATCCCACCCAAGGACTCACAGAGATTGTTGCCACGCTGCAGGATTTCATGCACCACCGGGTCCCGATTGTCGCCTACAACGGAGTATATGACTTCACAGTGTTGGCCAACGAATTAGCGCGTAGAGACATGGATGAGGCCCCCGTGGTTGGAGTTATCGACCCTTTTGTTCTAGACAAGTATGCCGATACCTACCGCAAAGGCAAGCGCACCTTAAGCGCAGCCTGTGAGCATTACGAAGTCGTGTTGGAAAACGCTCACACCTCACAGGCAGACTCAATTGCTGCAGTTCAGGTATGCAAGGCCATCGCCACGAAATTCCCCGACAAGTTCAACATGCCGCTGGAACAGCTTTTCAACCAGCAGATTCGTTGGAAATCTGACCAGGCTGCAAGTTTTGAACAGTACTTACGCCGTAAAAACCCAGAAGCTGTCGTGTCGCGAGATTGGCCCATAGAAAAACTTTTGTAAGGCCCTCCGTTCGAGATCTCGCGCGCGAGGCGCATGATTCTGCCGTTATTCGATACCTGCAGTTGCAAATACCTGCTCCACTGATCGGATGCCGTTCATACTTTTCGCATAACAATTCTCAAAAAGGGTTACAAATTGTTCATTGTGTCGTAATCTGTGAGATGCGAATCACATGCTGGTAGACGTCTGCTAGCGAAGTGCTTCACTTGTGTTCCTCACATTCAGAACGCAACATCATTACTTGCATTACACCTTGAACGGAGATCCCGTATGCAAACGAAACGGACATTCAAATACGTTGCAGCACTATCTGTTGGCGCACTAGCCCTGACAGCTTGCGGCGGCGGAGACGACAACGGCGGCGATACTGCCGACGGCGAGATGGTTATCAATGCCCACGGTATTGAACCTCAGAATCCATTGGTTCCGACCAACACCAACGAAGTCGGTGGCGGACACATTGTTGACGCCATCTTCGCCGGTTTGGTCTCGTACAACACCGACGGCTCAACTGAAATGGAAGTCGCCGAATCCATCGAGTCCGAAGACAACGTCACCTGGACCGTCACGCTCAACGATGGTTGGACCTTCTCGGATGACTCCCCCGTCACGGCAAACTCATTCGTTGATGCTTGGAACTACGGGGCCGACCCAGATAACGCCCAGCTGTCGGCGTACTTCTTCAACGCCATTGAAGGTGCCAATGAAGAAGGCAACATCGAAGACGGTTCGGACACACTGTCCGGTCTTGAAGTCATTGATGATCTCACGTTCGAGGTAACCCTAAAGGAACCGGCGGCAGACTTCCCTGACCGTCTCGGCTACTCGGCATACTTCCCGCTGCCAGAAGTAGCGTTCGAAGACATGGAAGCCTTCGGTGAACAACCAATTTCAAACGGCCCATACGTGTTGGATGAGTGGAATCACGACGTCGACGCGAAACTGTCCACCAACCCAGATTACGAAGGTAATCGCACCCCCGAAAATGACGGCCTGACGTTTACGTTCTACACCGACCCAGACGCTGGCTATACCGACGTTCAGTCAGGCGTCTTGGACATCATGGATCAGGTACCACCCTCAGCCATTGAGACATTCCAAGACGATGAAAATATCGAGGCCCATACCGAGGATGGCTCGGTCAATGCGACTGTTACCATCCCAAGCTCACTCGATCACTTCGGCGAGGACGAAGAAGGCCAACTCCGCCGCGCGGCCGTTTCCAAGGCCATCGATCGGGAGTCAATCACCTCGACCATATTCGACGGTACTCGTACCCCCTCAACTGATTTCTCCTCGCCCCTGATGCCAGATTATTCGGAAGATATCCCTGGCGCTGATGTACTGGAGTTTGACGCTGAAGAGGCACAGGACCTTTGGGCTCAAGCCGAGGAGATCGCACCGTTTGAAGGTACGTTGGAGCTGTCGTACAACTCTGACGGTGCCGGAAACAAGGAATGGGTTGAGGCCGTCACCAACCAGATCCGCGAAAATCTTGAAATTGAGGTTGAACCGAATCCATTTGCTACGTTCGCAGAATTCCGTGAGCTCATTACAAACCGCGAAATTGACACGGCCTTCCGCACCGGCTGGCAGCCTGACTATCCATCGGTGTACAACTATATTGCGCCCGTGTTTGGAAGCGGCGCGGGTGCGAATGATGGCGACTATTCAAATGAAGATTTCGATGCCGCCCTCGTCAGTGCAGCTAGCGCTGACGACGAAGAAACTCGCACCGAAGCCCTGACCGAAGCCCAAGCTATTCTGATGGAAGATCTACCGGCAATTCCGCTATGGAACCAAGACGCCCTCGCCATTGCGGCACAAGGCGTTGAAGGTGTACAACTTAACTGGCAAAACCAGCCCGAGTACCACCTGGTTACCAAATAAACCCTGACGATTGATCAGTCTCTGTGACCGCCGATTTCCTCGGCGGTCACAGGTCTGTTCAACCTTCTAACAGCTCGCGTCACCACAGGTGACAAGACCCACAATAGAGGTACAGTATGTGGCGTTATATCGTCCGCCGACTGCTCCAGACCATACCGGTAATCTTGGGCGCAACACTGCTCATCTACGCACTCGTATTTTTGCAACCTGGTGACCCGATCGTCGCCCTGTTCGGCGAAAAACCGGTCTCAGATGCAGTCAGAGCAGAACTTGAAGCACAGTACAATTTAGATCAACCTTTCCTCATCCAATGGCTCCTCTTCCTTAAGGGCGCCCTGGTTGGAGACTTCGGTGTCTCCTATTCAGGACAGCCAGTTTCAGAACTTATTGGAAGAACACTGCCGGTCACCTTCCAGCTCGCCTTTATGGCGATGATCATCGAGGCTATTCTTGGCGTCATTGCTGGCTTCTACGCTGGTATGCGACGCGGTAAAATTTTCGACTCCACGATGCTTGTCGTCTCGCTGATCGTCATCGCGATCCCGATCTTTGTGTTGGGGTTTGGTCTCCAACTCATCTTTGGCGTCCAACTCCAATGGGTGCCACCAACCGTTGGGTCAAACACCTCCTTTACCAACTTGATTCTGCCCGCCGTGGTACTCGGTTTGGTGTCATTCGCTTATGTCCTGCGACTCACCCGCACCTCCGTTATTGAAAACCTCACCGCCGACCACGTGCGCACCGCACGTGCGCACGGCGTATCCGACGGCCTCGTCAACCGACGCCATGTCCTGCGCAACTCACTGATCCCGGTTGTGACGTTCTTGGGCGCGGATCTGGGCACACTCATGGCCGGTGCCGTAGTCACCGAAGGAATTTTCAATATCAATGGAATCGGCAACCTGGCGTATCAAGCAATTCTTCGAGGCGAAAACCCCACCGTGGTATCTGTGGTCACCGTCATGGTGCTCATTTACGTGGTGGCCAGCCTTCTGGTTGATCTGCTCTACGCTGCTTTAGATCCTAGGATTCGTTATGCATAATCACACACCGCGCCAAGGACAAGAACGCTTCGTTGCGCCCACCGTCAGTTCCGAGCTTCCAGCTCTCCACGTGGACACTTCTCATCCACCCGAAAACCAGTGGAAACAGGCATGGAAAGCACTTCGCCAGAACTGGATATTCTGGTTTTCAGCCTCATTGCTGGTGATCATATTATTCGTGGTCCTTTTCCCCAATCTGCTCACCTCGGTCGATCCTCGTACCGCTGATTTGTCCAATAGTTTGGGCAAACCACAGGCTGGACACATTTTTGGCTTCGATCGCCAGGGTTATGATGTGTTTTCCCGTACGATTCACGGCGCTCGCGCGTCGGTGATTATCGGGTTTCTCACGACAATCATCGTAACCATCATCGGGCTCTTTACCGGTGCCATGGCCGGCTTCTTCGGCGGTTGGCTCGATACGATCGTCTCTCGAGGCGCAGATATCTTCTTTGCCATCCCTCTGCTTCTGGCTGCAATCGTCGGACTCTCAGCGCTAAATAATGTCTGGCCAGATCGGGGCTACTGGGGCGGTGTCTTCGCCGTAATTATCGCGTTAGCGGTCTTTGGTTGGCCACAGATAACCCGTATTGCTCGCGGGGCAGTGCTGGAAATTAAGCACCTGGAGTTCGTAGATGCCGCCCGTTCTCTAGGTGCTTCGAAATGGCGTAACCTCTTCACACACATCATCCCCAACGCTCTGCCACCGGTCATCGTGACCGCTACTGTGTCGTTGGGTGTCTACATTGTGGCCGAAGCGACCCTATCGTTCCTCGGGATTGGCCTGCCGCCAAGTGTTGTTTCTTGGGGTAACGATATCGCCGCCGCTCAGCCGCAGGTGCGTTCCGGCGACAACCTGCACGTACTTTTCTTCCCAGCAGGTGCGCTAGCCATCACCGTCTTGAGCTTCATGTTGCTCGGTGATGCGGTACGCGATGCTCTGGATCCGAAAGCGAGAAAATAAAATGGTTAACGAAACACCACTTTTGGAAATCGAGAACCTGCACATCAATTTCATGGTGGATAAACGCCAAATTCATGCGGTGCAGGGTTTGAACCTGACCATGTACGAAGGCCAGACGGTAGCAATCGTCGGCGAATCAGGATCTGGGAAATCCACCACGGCCCATGCCATCATCGACCTGCTGCCAGGAACCGGTTACGTTGCTCAAGGTTCTATCAAGTACCAAGGCACGGACCTTGTCCAACTGTCACAGAAGAAACGTCGCGGCTATCGTGGTTCGCACATAGGCTTAGTGCCGCAGGACCCTCTGTCGAACCTGAACCCTCTGTATAAAGTGGGCGCTCAGATCAAAGAAGTCCTTGAAGTCAACGACGTCACCAAAGGACGCGCCGCAGATCAGCGCGTTGTAGAACTGTTGGAAGAGGCAGGATTACCCGATGCACAACGACGCGCACAGCAGTATCCGCACGAGTTCTCAGGTGGGATGCGACAGCGCGCACTCATAGCTGCTGGGCTAGCAGCACGTCCGCAAGTGTTGATCGCAGATGAGCCTACATCAGCTCTGGATGTAACCGTTCAGAAACAAATTTTGGACCATCTGGATGTTCTCACTGATGAACTTGGGGTGGCCGTGCTGCTTATTACACATGACCTCGGGCTAGCTGCTGAACGCGCTGATCACTTGGTGGTCATGTACAAAGGTGAGGTTGTCGAGTCCGGCCCGGCCCTGGAAATTCTGCAAGATCCGCAACACGAATATTCCAAACGACTCATCAATGCAGCGCCATCCTTGCAGTCGGAACGCCTTGCTTCTCGTGAGCGAGTAGAAGTTCGCACTGCCGCGCAGGAACATGTTGAGCATGAAGAACAGCGAGATCCTACCGATGATGTCATGGAAATCCAGAATTTGACGAAAGTCTTCAAGCTTCCTGGCAAAGGATTCACCAAAACTGATCTAATCGCTGCCGAGAATGTGAACTTCAATCTGGCCCGCGGTACGACAACAGCGCTGGTCGGTGAATCAGGGTCTGGAAAATCTACCGTGGCACGCATGGTGTTGGGATTGGATGCGCCGACCAAGGGACATGTGTATTTCGAAGGAGTCGATATTTCAACCATTAAGGGTCATGCCCGGCAGATGAAGTTTCGACGTCGGATCCAACCGGTGTTCCAGAACCCCTATGCCTCGCTTGATCCAATGTTCTCGATTTTCGACGCTATCGAGGAACCACTCGTAGTACATAAGACGGGTTCTAAGTCGGAACGTGAGCAACGGGTAAGGCAACTGCTTGATCAGGTTTCTTTGCCTCACAGTGCGATGAACCGTTATCCCAACGAATTATCTGGTGGTCAACGACAACGTGTGGCCATTGCCCGTGCTTTAGCGCTGAACCCGGATGTTCTGGTTCTTGATGAAGCAGTCTCTGCCCTGGATGTGCTGGTCCAGGCGCAGATTCTCGAGCTGCTCAATGACCTGCAGGTTGAGTTGGGACTGTCGTACTTATTCATTACCCACGATCTCGCTGTGGTTCGACAGATTGCTGACAACGTGCTGGTCATGCAGAGTGGAAAAGTTGTTGAGCAGGCCTCTGCTGACAGTATTTTCGCTGCCCCAGCAGTCGAATATACCCAAAAATTGTTGGCCGCAATCCCGGGACGAGACATCCAGCTGGCGGGTTGAAACCATTCAACACGGTGATGGCCGTGACGATACAACTTACGGCCATCATTCTGTTGTGTGCTCTCAGTACGCAAGAAATGTCGTGAGTCCCCGGCCGTTGTTAGCCGCTGACGACTAGTTCAACAGCTTTATGACCAGCACCGAGCGACGTTGTGTTTGCGGCCTTCTAGTTAGGCGGCGAGGCGGAGGGTCAGGGTC
>NZ_JAKDKW010000103.1 GCF_030453185.1 Yaniella sp.
CGGCAGCTTCTGTACCGATCCCAAAATTCTCGCGCATCAGCTGCACCATGGGGTCGGCGTCCACGGCATCACCGGCGACGATCGGACGGAAGTAGCCCACCCGCCCGGTACGGCGGTTCAACGCATCGGCCAAGCCCATGGACACCAGCGTTTTGCCTGCCCGAGCCGTCGTCGTTGTGATGTAAATTCCCTGCGCCAACGTTGATGTACCTTTCGAAAAATGGTCAATGCACCGCAACTCACTATAGTCGGCCGGGCCAGACAGGATTACGATGGGAACATGATCTTAGCTTTTTCCATTTCTGTATCCGGTGTCGGCGATCTCGGTCCCGACGCTGCCGCCAACTCCGCCGACGACGCTCAAACCGGTTCCGTTGCCCGTGCGGTAGCCGCCGCAGTCAACGTTGTGCGCCAGTCCGGGCTCCCGCATAGACTTTCATCCATGTTCACCGAGATCGAGGGCGAATGGGACGAAGTGATGGGCGTACTCAAACAGTGTGTTGAAGTCGTGAGCCCATACGGCGCTCGAATTTCGATCACGATGAAAGCCGATATTCGTGACGCCAAGACCGACCAACTCGATGAGAAGATTACGCGAGTGAACCAACTGCTCGACAGCGCAGAGTAGTCCCACCGTGATCTGGCCGTTCAACCACAAACACGCCACCGAAACCGGTGCCGAACACTATATTCGCGACGCCGCAATTGCCGACGCCAGGGCGGTCATTGAATTTAAACACCGCATTTGGCGTGAAATATATGCCGATCTCAAAGACACCGCATTTTTTGACACCGCAGAAGCTACCATCGGCGAGCAGGTGAAATTCTGGCAGTCTCGCATCCGCCGCGGGGAGACCATCTGGTTGGCGGAAGACCTCCGCGGAACGATCGTCGGCACCATCCACGCCACGGAGACGCTCAGTGACCAGACAGCACAATTCGCCGAGCTCTACGGTCTAGCCAACCTCCACGATATTCGCTTCTTTTATGTCTCCAACGACGCACGCGACACGATCGTGGGAGAAACATTGATCCAGCACGCGGTAGGGGAGCGGTCTGCACTGGCCTGGTTGTCCGGTACAACGCCACTGGTTGAGTCCAGCCTGCGTGCCGCAGGATTCGAACCGCTGGGTGAACCTGTGGAACCCACTACTGAACCGTGGCAGGGCGTGCCAAGACACGCTATGGTACGCAAATGAGCAACAGACGCCGCAATCAAACGCGGTCCGCCGTCAATATTGAACCCGGTATCTATGAAATCGATTCCGGCACCGCAGAAATCCAGCCCGACCCGTTCACGCCCGGGGCCTGGCTACTTTTGATCAACGGGGTGCAATCCTCGCAGCTGATCCCGGATAACCCCCAACGCCTGGGCTTTGAATACATGCGTTGGATCGCGATCGCCCTGGGTTTCCGATATGCGCCAGAAACACGGCTGCGATTCCTGCACTTGGGCGGTGGGGGAGCCACGCTTGCCCGCTGGGGTGCCGACCGGTATCCCAATTCCCGGCACACCACGGTCGAATACGATGCCAAACTCACGCAATTAGCGCGAGATAATTTCGGTCTGCCGCGGTCACCCATCGTCAAAATGCGGGTTGGCGAAGCGGGCCAGGTACTCTCCGAAACCCGACCCGACAGCTGGGACGTCATCATTCGTGATGTTTTTGTCGAAAAGGACGCGGGACAACACGTAGTCCCCAGCCACCTGACAGGGGTAGAAGCAGCAGAAACCGCAGCACGCGCCGTCGGCCCAGACGGCGCCTACGTTATCAATTACGGCGGTCCGCCCAACCTCAACCCGGCACGCGCTGAAGCAGCTGCGCTAGCACAGGCCTTCACCCACGTGACATTGATTTCCGATGCAACCATGTTTAAAGGACGACGTCGCGGCAACATCGTCATGGTCGGAACCCAGAATCCACTGCCGAATCCGGAACTTGGTGGCCCGGACGGCTTCGCCGCTGCATTGCGTTCAGAACCACTTCCGGTCCAAGCAAAAATGGGGAACGCCACGACGAATTTTATCGCCGGAATGCCACCCCAAACCACACCGTTACTTCTGACAGATCCGCTATAGATAGCGTAATGCGGGTCACTTCACCGGTAGACTGATCATAAGGACCTTCGCAACCGATCCTCGGATGTGAAACGACCGCCAGGAGGGGATTTTCCATGACTGACCATATTCATGACCCAGCTACACCAGAAAACACCACGAAGAAGAAACACGGTGTTGTTGTCGGTGTTGATGGTTCCAAACGAGCCCTGGCAGCAGCAATCTGGGCGCTTCGAGAAGCTAAACGAATCAACGCGCCGCTGACCATGGTCTCGGCGTACACGCTGCCGATCTTCCCGTCCGTAGCCGTTGATGCTGCAACCGGTGGTCACGAAGATTCTGCACTGGCACAATCCTGCCGCCAAATATTGGAAGCAACTCAGGCCGAGCTCGGTCAGACCGATGTGGAAATCCGAACGGCCGTCGAATTAGGCGATCCAGGCAGCGTCCTGGTGGATTACTCTTACGACGCCGAATTGCTGGTCGCCGGACCACGAGGCCGCGGCGGCTTCTTGGGACTGTTGGTTGGCTCAGTATCACGCGGTCTACCGGCCCAAGCGAAATGCCCGGTCGTCCTGGTGCCCCGCGGCGCCGAAGAGTCCCGTGCTGATACTGATGCCCCCGTCGTCGTGGCCTCCGATGGTTCCCACCAAGGTCGAGTAGCGATGCTGCGTGCGGCAGAGGAAACTCAACGCCGAAGCTCATCGTGCCGCCTCCGCGTTGTGAGCGCTATGGCACCGGTTTCCTCGGCTGTCGAATGGCTGCCGTCAACCGTGGACGAACGCGCCATGTTCGACGAGCTCCGCGACAAGGTCAATGCGGGGGTGGCCTGGCTGCAATCGCACTTCCCTGATTTGAAAATCGAATCAGAAGTCGTTGATGGTGTCCCCGTGGATGCCATCGTCGCTGAATCAGAGTCGGCCCGACTTACCGTGGTCGGTACGCGGGGTCTGGGTGGCTTTACCGGGGCACTGCTGGGCTCGACGTCTCAGGGCATTGCAGCTCACGCCCGTGGACCAGTCATGATCGTTCCATACGCTGAAGACCCTCGCCTGGAAGATCGTGATGAGTACGGACCGATGATTGATCAGGATCCTGTGCTATAACTTCTGGATACACAACGTTCGGGGCGGATAACCAATGAGTTATCCGCCCCGAAGCTTGTAGTCCATATTCAATTTTGGCCTCCGGGGGTCCGGAGAACTTCCCCGGACTCCGAACCCCCAGAGGAGTCTGTGTTAGTAACGGCCGCCAACACTCATCATGTTGTATGGCGAGTAGTGCAGACCGGTCACTGTAATACCGGTTGATGGGTTGCGCGCATGCGCAATCTGGCCATTACCAATGTAAATTGCTACGTGGTAAACACCTGACTGGGAACCGTTATTCGACCAGAAGACCAAGTCGCCTGGCTGCAGGTTGCTCAGTGAAACGTACTGCTTCGCGGCACCATACTGGGCGCTTGACGTACGCGGTAGTGATTTACCTGCTTGTTGGAATGCTGCAAGGGTGAAGCCCGAGCAGTCATAACCCTTCGGTCCGTTGCCACCCCATGAGTAATAGGTGCCCGACTCGTTGGTCTTATTGACCGCCCAGCTCGTTGCTGCAGACATATTCCCGCTTGGTGCTGCTGGTGCAGCAGTCTTTGTGGGAGTCGGCGTTGGAGTTGGAGTTGGGGTCGCAGTCCGTGTCGGGGTAGGCGTAGGCGTTGGGGTCGGTGTCGCCGTGCGTGTCGGCGTTGGCGTTGGCGTCGGAGTTGGGGTAGGTGTTGGAGTCGCGGTCTGCGTTGGGGTTGGCGTCGCAGTCTGCGTTGGCGACGGCGTGGACGTCTGGGTAGGCGTCGGAGTTGCCGTCGGCGATGGCTCTTCAGCCTCGGTGGCGGTCTCAGTCGGCGAAGCACTCTCAGCTTCTGTTGGAGTGACAGGCGCCTGCTCTACAGATTCTGTGCTGGTTGGTGAAGTTTGAGATGAAGCATCTGCACCGGTGAGTTCATCAAATGCCTCCTCAGCAGCTTCGTCTTCAACGTCCTCCACCTCGGCGGTGGCAGCCTGCGTTGAAAGCCCAGCTGCCCGGAAACGGTCGGCAGCGTCGGCACGAACCTGATCAGCGCGTTCTTGCTCCTCACGGAGCTGCTCTGCTTCTTCGTCGAGGCGGCGCTGTTCAGCTTCGGCCTCAGCTTCAGCTTGGTCAGCAGCTTCCTGCTTTGCCTCAGCGAGTTCAGCGTCGTTGTCCGAGACTGCCTTCGCTGCGTTCGCACCGTATTTGCTGTTAGCAGCTTGGCCGGTAAAGCCTTCCGCTACTTGCTGGCCGTGTTGTTCAGCTCGCAGAGCGTCTTCATCGCCAAGCATGAACTCTTCAGTACTCAAGCCACCGTTGCGATACATGTCCGCAGCGGCTTCCCCGGCATTTTCCTGAGCCTGTTCATTTTCTTCGGTAGCTAGTGTGGCTTGTTGCGATGCGGTTTCAGCATCTCGACGAGCCTCTGCTGCTGCTTCACTGAGTTCCCGAGCTTTTTCATTGGCAGAAAGTGTTTGACCTTCAACTTCAGCTAAGCGTTTGTTGCTCTTATCAAGGATGTCCTTGAGATCTTCCCGCAACTTTGCCTGGGCGTCGGGATTACCCTTCGCAGCGGCAATAGTCGTTTCATCAGGAAGATCCGGTACTTCGGTGAGTGAGCCGTCGCGTTGATTGTCGGATCCAGCGAAAAAAGAGTCGGATTCAGAGAAAATTTTTGGCATCGCGGCGGCAGACATTGCTGCGACCGTCACTAGGGCGACGCCGGCGGCGGCCCCTTTAATGCTTCGTGACTTCACGATAGTTTCCTCATTCTGTGGCTAGTCCAGTTAGATGGTTATTGTTGCAACCATTTCGACCACAAACAGTGACTTTATCCGGACTATTGTCACAACTGCAACACTTGAAACATTGAGCCACATAAACCACATTCGTGTAACTTTCGCGACACGCCTGCAAACATCACGATCTGCGCGAGATCAGGGATTTATAAATTTGTTACAGAGAATAGCTTTTGGTGCTTGACATGAAACAAAACAGCGCCTGAAAAGAAGATTTCAGGCGCTGTGTCTATCGTTCCGTTATAGCCGATTTTCTAGTTCGGGCTGAGGTCATGCCCATTCGTCACGGCTTCTTGATTCGGTGCTTGCTTGGTCGTCACGACCTCGCCAGCCGGAATTGCGTACTGCAAGACCATGTTTTCGGCTAGCCCCAGGTAGCGGTGCAACCCTCGTGACGCGTCGATCCGCTCACCAGCGAGGATCCGGTTGATGATCGCGAGGTTCTGTTGCGCAAAAGATTCATGGATGCTGGGACTGATATTAAGGCCATGGAATGCTAATCCGAGTTGTGTAAGTAGACGTTCCAACGCCAGTGTCATAGTCGCTGAGCCGGCCAAGGCGACGGCTGCTACGTGAAAGTTGCGATCGGCTTCTTCAATTGCTTCGAGGTTTTCCTGTGCGATACCGCGTCGGGTCTGATCAGCAATATGATGGAACGTGTCGGTGAGTTCGGGTGTCAATTGACCCCAGAGAATTGCGGATGGTTCCAAGAAACGTCGAGTCTGGTAGATCTCTTGGACGTCGCGAACTCCTGGATCGATAACAAATACGCCCCTATTGGGGACTTTGTATGCGAGATCTTCGCCCACGAGTATGGTGAACGCTTCTCGAAGGGTGTTTCGTGACACCTCAAATTCTGCTGCAATGGTCTCTTCAGAGAGTTTTGTGCCAGGCTCTAGGCTGCCCTTGCAGATGAGTCGACGCAGCTCAGTAGCAATCCGTGTCGGCGTATGTGCGTGCAGATGCTTGCCGTCGTCGTCTTCAATTGCATTCAAGAGCTCTGGGATTACAGGCTTGTCCATCTGAACTCCCGTAGATTCATGGGATTGACAGTGCTGAATCTCACAGTATCACTGGATAATGCTTCTGTCTGCAGTTGGTGATACCAAAGTTATTGCACAAGATTACTGCTAATTTCCGTAACCTGACTAGTAGTTTTGAAGAATCCATCATTGCGTGCTTGAGTTTGGTGCCTTGGATGTGGGTTGCGGCGGCCCTCCTGATGGGGACACTGCATCTCAGGGTGCCCCCTGGTGATTTGCATTAAGAAAACCTTTAGGTCTATGATGATCTAGGTCGATCGCGCCAAAGAGTTGAAAAACTCTGCGATAGTCCGGCCCCCATCGTCTAGTGGCCTAGGACACCGCCCTTTCACGGCGGCGGCACGGGTTCGAATCCCGTTGGGGG
>NZ_JAKDKW010000104.1 GCF_030453185.1 Yaniella sp.
TCTGTTCGCGCGACGCCAGATGGTTGTCCAAGTGCGGCTGATCTAGAAGACTGGCCCATGAGCCCAAACTTCAAGAGTGCTGACTTGAGACCGCGCCCGATGAGCGCTGCGAGTCGGCACCATGATGAAAGGAAGTGCTCATGACGAAGTACAAGGTAACGAATCCAGCTACCGGACAAGTCGAAAAAGAATTTCCTGAACATACCGATGATCAGCTCACTCAGGCCATTGATCAGGCCGGTGAGACCTTCGCAACGTGGTCCATGACCTCTCCTGACGAACGCGCAACGCTGTTGAACACCGTTGCCGATATTTATGAACGTCGCACCGACGAGCTGGCCGAAATTATTGGCCGGGAAATGGGGAAACCCGTCAAACAGGCCCGTGGAGAACTTGGTATCGTCGTCGATATTTATCGCTACTACGCCAAAAACGGGCCGACGTATTTGGAGAATGAGCCTGTTGAGGACACCAAGAGCGGCTCAGCATACGTGCAGAACGAACCCTACGGCGTGCTGTTGGGGATCATGCCGTGGAACTTCCCGTACTACCAAGTGGCCCGCTTTGCTGCGCCGAACCTGATGATCGGCAACACGGTGTTACTCAAACACGCCCAGATTTGTCCCGAATCAGCACAGGCCATGGAAGATATCTTCCAGGAGGCCGGTTTCCCCATCGGTGCTTACACCAACATCTATGCTTCCAACGAGCAGGTCGCCGACATCATCATCCCGAACCCGCAGGTTCAGGGTGTTTCCCTGACCGGTTCCGACAGGGCAGGTTCTGCAGTCGCTGCAAAAGCCGGCGAATACGTGAAAAAAGTGGTGCTGGAACTCGGCGGCAATGACCCATTCTTGGTCCTGGACCGCGATATCCTTCCCAAGGCCGTCAAGAGTGCATTAATTGGTCGCATGGGAAACGCCGGTCAGGCATGCAATGCGGCCAAACGTATTATTGTGCTTGAAGATCTTTACGATGAATTCGTGGAACAGCTCAGCGAAGCAGTCAATAAGCTGGAGCTGGCGGACCCCGCCGACGAGGATACGTTCATCGGGCCAATGTCTTCGGCTTCGGCTGCTGATGGGCTGCACGAACAAGTCCAAGATGCGATCACCCAGGGGGCTACCGTGCACGCCGGAGGTGACTTCGATTCCCGTGGTGGCGCCTGGTATCAACCCACCATGTTGACCGGAATCACCAAGGACATGCGCGCCTACTCCGAAGAGCTCTTCGGCCCAGTGGCCATGGTCTACAAGGTCAAGGACGAAGATGAAGCCGTAAAACTGGCCAACGACACTCCCTATGGTCTGTCGGCATCCGTGATGGCCTCTGACGCCGATCGTGCTCGCCGCGTTGGCGGACAGATCCAGACCGGCATGGTTTTCATCAACGAGCCGGCCAAAACCTCTGCTGAACTACCGTTTGGTGGTGTCAAGCAATCCGGTGTCGGCCGTGAACTCGGTCGCTACGGGATGGATGAGTTCGTCAATAAACGGCTCATCAAATTCGCTGGCTAAACATCTTTTAGATGATTGTAGTAAGTGCTACAACGACCCCGAGGCCTCGCTCTCGGGGTCGTTTTGAAGTTCATAGCTATTTTTCAAGAGTCCATGCCGGGCAGAGGTATGTACCATGGAAACATGATCGCGAATGCCCAGAGTGGCCTGTCATGGCCAGTATTGAAGCAGAAGGTGAATGCTGCCGCTCAGAGGACTTTGGGGCAGAAAAAGGGTCACAGTAAGGGATTAGAACTGCCCGGTGGATCAGTGGCGTGGAATCCAGCCGACCAGACGCTGGATATTATTGTGGGCTCACGGCAGGACAGTCAGTCCTAGTAACTTCGCATACGAACGTCGCCGTAGATAATGTGCTGAAAGAATTGGTCACAGACGACCAAAAGTATGGCTTGGGGATCATGACTCCCGGCACGGTGATACGACAAAGCGGTGACGATCGTAAAGTACTGAGCAACGTGCGGGACCACGACTTTCTCCTCAGTGACAAAACTGCAGCCGTCAAGACGAACCTTGATGAACGGTTGAAAGCCCTTGAGGAGGAACTTGAGCACAACATGGCCCACCCGGTTCGAGAGCGTGAATCCGACCTTTTCGATCAACTGGTCGGAACGGGCTTTGATATTAAAAAGGTGCGGCAAGTCCGCAAAACGGTCTCGTCTCGACGGGAACTTGACCAGTTTGCCAATCTTGATAACACGTTTGTAGAGATAAAAGCTGACCTTGCTGGGACCACCGAGGCGTTGTCTTCATTGATCTCTAAGCGGCAAAGGCTGACCGATGACCTAGAGCTTATTTCTTACGAAATTGACGCCGCCGAAGCCAGGAAACAGCAAGCCAAGCTACACGAAGAGTCCAGTCTGGCACGGATATTTCGCTTCATTGCCAGACGTCGGAAAAACGCTTCCTTGGAAGTATCCAGAGTATTGTTTGAGCTGCTGGTCGATCGCCACCACCCGCAAACTATTAATCCTAGGTTCAATCGTGTTATTGGACTTCCACAAGCTGACACCAAAGATCCAGCACTCACCGCGTTGCTGAAGTAATGCGGTGAGCATAAGATGCTCCTAGGGTTGATGAAACCATGTGGCGCGTTCGAATTGAGGAAGGCTCATGCACCCAAACCAGAACAGTTCCAGATCTTCAGAAGCGGAGCTTGCTTCAGGGGAAGAGGAACAGCCCTCGATAGGTGCCAAAATACTCCACCGATTGCGCCAGCCAGAGACCACCTCGGATATGCTGTTGGCCATCAAAGGTGTCATTGCTGGTACTGCTGCGTGGGCCCTCTCCGTTTTCGTGCTCGAGAGCGATGTCGCGTTCATGGCGCCCTGGACTGCCTTGTTGACGGTGCACGCTACGGTGCACCGTTCGCTGTCTCGGGGCGTACAGACGGTCGTCTCATCGGCGGTTGGCATGGGTCTAGCCTTTGTGATCCTACAGTTCTTCGACGTCAATATCTGGTCCTTTGCGCTGGCCCTGCTGGTTGGGTTAGTGGGGGCGCGGCTGTCGTGGATCCGTGATGAAGGCGTGGCGATTGCCACCACCGCGATCTTCATTCTGACCTCCAGTGAACCGATGTTTGCGGATCGGATCCTCGAATTGCTCGTGGGCGTGGGAGTAGGCATTGCGGTCAACATGCTGATCATCCCTCCATTGCAGAATCAGCAGGCCTCCCGCTACGTGGATAACATCAATCGGCGGATAGGCGCCGTGTTGGTGGAGATGGCCGATGAATTCTCGGAGTCCTGGACCACCGATAGCGCCGATGAATGGCTCAAAGATACCGAATCGATGAGCAAGGAGCTCAACTCGGCCTGGCAAACAGTCCGCTTCGCTCGCGAATCCGAGCGCAAAAATCCCAGAAAACTGCTCTTGCGTCGCGGCAAAAAAATGCACGAGGACGTTAGCTACGAAGAAATCCTCACCAGGGTAGACGAAGGCATCTCGCATCTGCGCAACCTGACGCGGACCCTGCGTGAAGCCGCTTATACATCTGGAGGATGGGACGAACGGTTCCGCACCGGATGGGTCTCAGTCGCCCGTGATACTGGCCTGGCGGTAGCCGATCCGGATGAGTCGGTCGAACCCCTGTATGATCGCCTGCGAAAATTGACATCAGATATGTCAGAGGCTGAAAATCTACCGAATATCGAATGGCCAACATACGGGGCGTTGATCGCGAGCCTGCGGCACATCATTATCATTGTCGACGACGTGGCATCCGCCAGGGAAGCCCGCCAGACCGACTGATGGGGCCAAGCCCTAAGGTTAGGGCAAGCCCAAGAACGTCTTGATCTGCGGTATTTCACGGCGCGCCTGAGCCAGGCCTTGTTCGTGGGACGCGCTGAGTTTGGCGACGTCGCGCTCGCCGTTGGCCACCGGCATGACCTCGGGAATAAACAGGTAGGCTTTGCCTTCGCGTTGGAGTTCGAAGAGTTTTTCTTTTGTGCGGTTATACCGCCACCATCGGGTGAGTAGCGCATCGGCCACGGCCGGGTATTTACGGAAATATGCCCGGTAGAACTTCGGGAACTTCTCGGGCTTTTTCAAGTATTCCCGTTCACGGGTCAGTACCACGAGGAACCGTTCATAGCCCTGTTCTTCGGCCACACTCAACGGCACACCGCCGTCGGTGCCCAGTGCACCATCCACATATATTCGTCCATGGATTTCCACCGGCGGCATCACAATCGGCATGGTTGACGACGCCCGTACCGTGCGCATCAGCTCCGGCATGGTCGGGGTGTCCGCATTACCCCACCACACGGTGTCACCCGAGACGATGTCGAACCCGCCAACGCGAAATTCGGCCGGATTGTTTTGGAATGTTTCCCAGTCAAACTGCAGTGGCATGCCGGGTTGGCCGGCGCGCTCATAAATGTACTCAGCGTGGAATAAGCCCTTGCCACGTAAGAACGTGCGCCAGTCACCAAATTTCGGGTCGGCAGCGAAATCAGTAAAGGATTCACGCGCTCGCGGCCCATCGTGGGACAAATAATTCGCGGTATTTGAGGCGCCGGCGGAAATCCCGGCGACAAATGGGGCGTGAATGCCCGCTTCCAGTAGGGCCACGACCATGCCCGAAGTATAGGAGGCGCGCATTCCGCCGCCTTCGAATAACAGCGCTGTCTGATTCAGCAGATTGGTTTGCTCCATCCCTCCAGCTTAGAACACTCCGCGGGCTTACGTAATACTGGCGGTATCGAGTAGGCGCAGTCTTTCGCCATACCTAGTCGGGCGGAGGCACACGGTCAATATTGTTCTATGGGTTAGACCAGGCCGAGTTCGGTGACAGCCGAGCGCTCTTCAGCCAGCTCGGCCGCGGTCGCATCCATCTTGGATCGGCTGAAATCATTGATATTCAGCCTCTGCACGATCTCCCAGTTCCCGTTAGTGGTGGTGACAGGGAAGGAATACATGAGCCCTTCGGGTATCCCGTAAGAGCCATCCGAAGCTACTGCCATGGAAACCCAGTCGTCATCGGGCGTGCCGTGCAGCCAATCACGGGCGGCGTCAATGGTTGCCGAAGCAGCTGATGCGGCTGATGAAGCGCCACGTGCCTCGATGATCGCTGACCCACGCTGCGCAACCGTCGGGATGAAGTCGTTCTCGATCCAGTTCTGATCGTCTACAACCCCGGCAGCGTTGCGACCATTGATCTCAGCGTGGAAAATATCCGGGTACTGGGTTGCGGAATGGTTGCCCCAGATGGTCATCTTACGGATATCACCGACCGTGGATCCGGTCTTGCGAGCAAGTTGGCTCAGCGCTCGGTTATGGTCGAGACGAGTTAGCGCGCTGAAGCGTTCGGCTGGGATATTCGGTGCGTTCTTCATGGCGATGAGCGCATTGGTGTTGGCCGGGTTGCCTGTCACGCCGACGCGTACGTCGTCAGCGGCGACTTCGTTGAGTGCCTTACCCTGTTCGGTGAAGATCGCACCGTTGGCCTCAAGCAGGTCCTTGCGCTCCATACCCTTGCTCCGGGGGCGTGCACCAACAAGTAGGGCGAGGTTTGCTCCATCGAAAATCTGCTGGGGGTTATCGCCAATCTCCACTGACTCCAAAAGCGGAAAGGCACAATCGTCCAGCTCCATGGCAACACCTTCGAGTCCCTGCATTGCCGCGGGAATGTCCAGTAGACGAAGTTGGACAGGCGTCTCCGGGCCAAATAGGGCTCCGGAGGCGATGCGAAATAACAGACTGTAGCCGATCTGACCGGCAGCGCCGGTCACAGCAACTTTTACCGGGGTATCCATGACGACCTCCTGTAGACGGAATGGTGCCTACCAGCATACGCACGAACTTCCAGAATGGTCGTGGAGCGATGCAGCGAGAGCAGACACAGGACAACTCAAATGACATCTGCGCAGTGAGTATCTGAAACCGACTCGGCGTGCGGCACCTATCCCAATGCTCAGGCTGTAGTGTATTGCATCTCTAATAACAGGATCGATTCCTTCGGGTCGACAGCAGCGGGTTTGCGTCAAGCCGAGACTGCCCATATTTGCTCGCTTCAGTTTCTGATTGAGTTCCCGAGAAAGTCGAGAGCGAGGTTATCCACAAATAGCAGTCTTGATCTTCCGTGGAGGGTCGTGGTGTCATAAATTCGCTGGCATATGCAGTGAACCATGGGGCACAATGGAGCTATGTACATGTCGGTTGAAGTGGTTTCGATGATCATTACTCCTGCCAGTTTGTTGATTACTCTCGGTGGTATGTTTTTTGCTGGTTTCGCGTGGATGATCCGGCGTATG
>NZ_JAKDKW010000105.1 GCF_030453185.1 Yaniella sp.
GTCCTTTTTGAATTCGATGCTGCGCTCGACGATATCGTGCAAGAGATCGTAATCGATTTCTTGGTTCCACTTGATCTGGAACTTCATCTTCGTGTGCCCGTAGCCCGTTTCGGTGATCCGCTCCAAGAACTCGTGCAAGATTGCCGTCTCGGGGGCGATGGAGACATATTTGGCTGCCGCGCTGAAGCCGATAATGAATGTTCCGTTGTGAAGCAACATCGGCTGATTCCATTTGATCTCAAGATTCAGGTCAGGAAAACTCCCGGCCACCCACTCGATGAGGTGTTGCATGCTTGCCCGGTGCTCTTCGTTCGGGACGGTTTCAAGGTATTCCTGCAGCGTATCCATACGTCCAGTGTATTGCGGTTCGTGGCTCCCCGATAGGCGGCAGCTGCACCCGGTACGGGTAATCGTTATAAGATGCCACGATTGAAATGTTCAACGAAGTTCCGTACATTGGTTTTCTACGACTGTGCGATAGCGCACACACTGCTCACACCCAGAAATATGAGGAACACGATGAAGAAATTCACAAACCGCGGACGCTTACCGTTATTCACCTCGGCTGCCATCGCAGGACTCTTAACGCTCAGCGCCTGCGGCGGATCCTCCGACGACGCCACCGAAGGCGCCGATGGTGATCTGACCCCGGTGGAGGTCGGTGTCATTCCGATCGGTGACGTCGCCTCGATCTATGTTGGCCAGCAAGAAGGCATCTTTGAAGAACACGGAATTGACCTCACCCTCACCCAAGCTCAGGGTGGCGCCGCCATCGTGCCGGGTGTGCAGTCCGGGGACCTGGACTTCGGGTATTCGAATGTCACCTCATTAGTAATGGCCCGGTCACAGGGACTACCTATTCAGATCGTCGCCACCGGCCCACAGACCACCGGCAGCGCCGACGAAGACTTTGCCGCCGTCATGGTTGCCCCCGATTCCGGCATCGAATCCGTGACAGATCTTGAAGGCAAGACCCTAGCCGTCAATACCCTGAATAATATTTTCGACTCGGTCATTTCCTCCGGGCTGGAACAAGAAGGCGGCGACCCCGAGCAGGTCGAATTCGTCGAAATGGCCTTCCCCGACATGGTGGCGCAGCTAGAAGCCGGCAACGTCGATGCGATCTCCGCCGTTGATCCGTTTGCGGTCATGGGTGATGAAGCCGGGCTGAACCGTATTTACGGGCCATTCTCTGAGCCCGTTGAGGACCTTTCGATTGGTGGCTATTTCACCAACGAGCAGCTCGTGAGTGAAGATCCAGAACTCGTAGAATCCTTTACCGCTGCCATGCAGGAATCCCAGGCGCTTTCCGAGGAGGACCCTGAACTGGTCCGTGAAGTGATTGCCGAATACACCGATATGGATCCGGACATCCTCGAGCAGACCACGCTTCCGCGATTCCCGCAGGAACATCACCGAGAGTCGCTCCAGCAAATTATTGACATTTCCGTAGAGACCGGCTTAATTCAAGAGCCCATTGAGCTGGAAGAACTCATTATCGACGGCGCCTAACCGCCACCATTATTAGGGCCGCGGACGACATAGTTGCCACTAGGATGCAGCGAGGTAAGCCAGGGCAGCTACCACTTGCGTTTGGATTCCGATTTCTAACGTGGGGTCAATCTCCGGTGCGAAGGCCGGCGAATGGTTTGCTGGGATCTCCTGAGCCACGGTGCCCTCGGCGAGGGCCCGACGGTACTTTTCGGGTGCCACCGAACCGATCACCCAGTAGGTATATGGAATGCCAAACGCATCGGGGAGGCGGCTGAAGTCCTCTGACGCTGTATAGGGAGCTGTCTCATACACAGCGTCGGAACCGAAAAAGTCGGTGAACGCGTCGGTCACCGTGGCGTTGACGGTCGCATCATTATCCGTCAGCGGGAACTGATCATAGTATTCAAACTCCGGTTGTTTTGGAGATCCAGCTGCTTGGCATGCGCCGTGCACGATGCGTTCAATGGAGGCCATCACTCGCCGGCGTACGGCGTCGTCGTAGGTCCGCAGGTTCAACAGGAGTTCGGCACGATCAGGGATGATATTCGACGTCGTCCCCGCATTGAGTGCGCCAACGGTGACCACGGCGAATTCACCGGGTTGGGTTTCTCGCGACACGATCGTTTGGAGCTGCAGCACAATCGAAGAGGCCAACACCACAGGGTCGATACTGTTGTGTGGCATCGAGCCGTGTGCGCCCTGTCCGTGCACGGTGATTTTGAGGGAGTCTCCAGCAGATAAGACCGGTCCGGCGCTGGTACCGATGGTTCCCGCCTCGGTGGGCATCACGTGTTGTGCCAGTGCAACATCCGGACGTGGGACCTTGTCTACGAACCCGTCGTCCAGCATGGCCTGAGCTCCGGCAGCGGTCTCTTCACCCGGCTGGAACACGGCAATGTATGTGCCGGCCCAGGAATCCGTGTTGGACGCCAGAACTTTCACTGCGCCCAGTAATGTGGCCACGTGCATATCGTGCCCGCACGCATGCATCACCCCGTCTACCTGCGAGGCATAGTCCAGCCCTGTTTGTTCCGACAACGGCAATGCATCGATATCCGCTCGGGCCAGGACACTGGGGCCGTCGCCGTTGCTCAGCACGGCGACGACGCCTGTGCCACCGATGCGCTGGACTTCTACATCGAGCTTGCCGAGCTCGGCTTCGATGCGTTCTGCGGTCTGGTGTTCCTGCATACTGGGCTCAGGGTGCTGGTGGAGATCGCGATATAGCGCTCGTTGTTCGGTGAGTACATCATCAAGTTCACGGAGAATATGTGCGGCCAAGGAAACCTCCCATTGTTCCAGCTCGGACATTGAGTCCGCCAGGGTGCTGACTCGTCTCACTGCGGACTTGGCGTCAGTGTAGCGATGTTGCTCGAGCCAAGCAGCGCCTGATTCGCGGCAGAACTTGGTCAGCCGTGCTTTTTCTGCTGCCAGTAGCTCCGCACCCCGGCGGCCTCTCGCACCGCCCGAGCCGTCACCTTCAGGCCGCCGCTACCAGCGTTTCGGACGCCACGAACTTCGTCCCATAAAATTGCTTCAACTGACATTTCGACACTCGCACTCCTTGGACAAACTATCGAAATTTGTTATTGACGCATCAGATCTACAAGACCGGAAAGGCCTTAGTCCTTCTCCGAGATGTCGCGGCGCTAGGGTATTAGTGTGACACCTGACTCATCTCTACCCCGCATGCCGGCCACACGACCACCCGCCGCCGTTTCACTTGCGGCATTCACCTCCAGTGTGGATCGTTTTGGCGTTTCACCACTGCTGGTTATTCTCGCGGTAGATTTTGGGGTATCACTGAGCCTTGCGGTGGTGGTCGCATCGATCTACTTCATGACCTACGGTCTGAGCCAACCGCTATGGGGCATGCTCTCCGACCGCTTCGGTCGGCTACCACTCATGCGATTCGCGCTTGCCGGTGCGGTGCTCTGTAGCGTGGCGTCAGCTTGTGCTCCCAGCCTGCTGTTCCTTACTGTTGCCCGGGCGCTTGCTGGCGGATTTTTCGGGGCCATCGTGCCGGCTTCCATCACCTACGTCGGCGACACATCGGATAACGAAAACCGCCAATCCATGATGTCGGACCTTATGGCAGCCGTGGCCGTCGGTACCGCAGTGGCCACAGCCGCGTCGGGCGTGATCGGTCAGATGTTCAGCTGGCGTGTGGTCTTTGCCGTCTCAGCAGTGCTGGCACTGGTCAGCCTCATCCCCTTATTCCGTCTCGTTGAGCCTGAACGTGATAGAACGGTGAGCATCTCTGCCTCCCTTCGGTTATTCTTCACAGAAAAGTGGGCACTCATCGTCGTGGCCCTGGCGTTCGTTGAAGGCTCACTGGTCCTGGGCATCCTGACGTTGCTGGCACCAGCCCTAGAATTCCAAGGCGTCGAAACTCGGTGGGCTGGTTTATCGGTGGCTGCCTACGGTGTGGCAACACTGGTATGCACCCGCCTGGTGCGTCCACTCAGTGCCCGCCTGACGAGACCCAGGATCCTGAGTATCGGCGGCATCTGCCTGACTGCAGGTCTGGGCACGGTTGCCCTGCACTTATCGATCACCACCGTGGTCATAGCCGCCATGTTGCTGGGCGCATCCTGGGCGTTGATGCACACCTCGCTGCAGGCGTGGGCCACTCAGGTGGTTCCTTCGGCACGCGGTATGACGGTCGCCTTCTTTGCCGGAGCCCTCTTTGCCGGTAGTGCCGTCAGCTCTGCGCTGGCCGGTGCCCTAGCTGAAGCAGGTGAGTGGACATTGCTGTTTGGGCTGGCCACCGCGGTGGCATTGCTTCTGACGGTCGTTGCGGCGACTGCCATGAGTCGATATCAAGCGCGCCACTAGGGCCGCATCCGAGCCGCAGGTGCGTTAGAACCACACCTCTCTGTGCTTTTCAAAGTGACGCAGTACGCAGATACTGGAGGTGTGGCCCCAGAGTCAAGAAACACAAGGAGTTATCATGCCCAAGAATCTTGAAGAAGCCATCCAACAAGCTGGCAGCGCCGTGAACCTCTTATGGGAAGCCCAGACACCGCCGTCGGTGGTCCCACGGCTTGCCCCTGAATTTTCTAACTGGCGAGATGAACAACTCGCCTGGCGCACAACAGCCGTTATTTATGATCAGTCGCATCATATGGTCGATCTCAATCTCAAAGGCCCAGATGCCCTGCGCATGATCAAAGATCTTGCTATCAACTCGATGAAGAATTTCCCCGTTGATAAGGCCAAGCAATTTGTTGCCGTGAACTATGACGGCTACATCATCGGAGACAACATTCTCTTCCATCTGGACGACGATGAGTACCGCGCGGTTGGCATTCCACCGTCCATCAACTGGATGCACTATCACGCTGCGACTGGGGACTACGACGTCGAGATCCGCCGGGACGACAGCTCGGCAGTCCGCGAAGGTGCCCCCGAACTGTACCGGTATCAGCTCCAAGGTCCCGGCGCCATGGAAGTGTTGGCTGAGGCCAGCGGTGCAGAACCACCCAAGCTGAAATTCTTCAACATGACCACCGTGACGATTGCGGGCAAGCCGGTCCGCGTGCTGCGGCACGGAATGGCGGGGGAGCCCGGTGTAGAAATCTGGGGCCCGTGGGAAGATCACGAAGCGGTGCACGGTGCCATTGTGGCGGCCGGAAAGCACCACGGCCTGGTCCAGGTCGGCGCTCGCGCCTATCACACCAACGCTCTGGAATCCGGTTGGCTGCCGCGGCCACTGCCAGCTATTTATACCGATGAGCGCCTCGCCCATTACCGCCGGTGGCTCGATGACAACGCCTACGAAACTATTTCACCGCTGGGCGGGAGCTTCCACTCGGAAAACATCGAGGACTACTATTTCACGCCTCACGAACTGGGCTACGGCAGGATCATCTCGTTGGATCACGACTTCATCGGCCGTCAAGCTCTCGAAAACATGTCGGGGGAAGGAGCCCGTCAGAAAGTGACCTTGGTATGGAACGGAGACGACGTAGGCAAAGCCTATGCGTCGATGTTCCAGGATGAGCCGGGCGCGAAGTTCATCAACCTACCGATGGCGCTCTACGACACCTTCCATTTCGACCGCGTCGAGGTCGATGGCAAAACTGTGGGGCTGTCCACGTGGACGGGCTATTCAGCCAATGAACGAGCCATGCTCTCGCTGGCCGTCGTGGATCCAGAGTTCGCGGTGCCCGGGACCGAGGTGGTGGTGAAGTGGGGCGAGGATACCCCATCATCCAAGCTGCAGGTGGAGGACCATGTGCAGGTAGAAATTCGTGCAACGGTCCAGCCTGCTCCACTGACGGAATACGCGCGCACCGCTTATCGATCATAATGCTCTAGTGCATGCGAAAACCCGGCGAGAAAACGTTCTCGCTGGGTTTTTGCTCTCGAAAGGTTCGATGCCACAGCTGGTAGGAATTAGCTGTTCAGGCCAGCGGAAAAGCCATCACGACCAACGGTGTGCAGCCCCTCTGGCTCACCGTAAATGCCATCTGGATCTTCTAACTCGCGAACATCATAGTTTGAAGTCGTCCAGAATGGGGTCCTCCGGGTGACTACGATTTCTTCTTCATTATCCATGGCAACTTCAAAGATTCACAACTTCGTTTGGCGGTTTTTCGCAGGTTCATATGACGGTCTGCTAAGCCGAAGCACGTCGGAGCCATATCGAAGTCGTATCCCAGCTGCTTCTGGTATTGGTACCCAAATGCACCGCCTCAACTAGCCGAGCTGCTAGTGCCGATTGTGCCTGGCGTGTCAAATCAGGTAT